>JANYCR010000057.1 GCA_025360185.1 Leptospiraceae bacterium
GATGTTTTTGGTGTTTGGAAGCAGTTTATCAAATGGTAGAAGGAGTAAATGCGGTTACTTCCGGTTATGCGGGTGGACATAAGAAGAACCCAACCTATAAAGAAGTGTGCGATGAGACCACGGGTCATGCAGAGGTAGTAAAATTAGAATTTAATCCTAACACGATTTCTTTAGAACGAATCTTAGAGATATTCTGGACAGTCCATGACCCGACAACACTCAATCGTCAGGGCAATGATGCAGGAACTCAATACCGATCAATTATTCTCTATCAAGATGATTCCCAAAAAAAAATTGCCGAAGAATCTTTAAAAGCTGCTGCGGCTAATTGGAAAAATCCAATCGTTACTGAAATTGTTTCTCTTGAAATTTTTTATCCTGCAGAGGATTATCATCAAAATTATTTTCGGAATAATCCTTATAATTCTTACTGCGCGTATGTGGTTAAACCTAAAGTAGAAAAATATAAGAAAGTATTCGGATCATAAATTCCAAATCTAGATTTCCTCAAAGTTTCAATAAAATTTTTTTTGAGTCATCATTGAAGATATTTTAAATTTATAATAAGATTATTACGCAAAATGAAAATTGAAAAAAAAGAATTTAACCTATTACATCTAATTGATAGTATGCGCAAATCCATAGCTCCACTGATAGATGATAAAAAATTAGATTTTATTGTTGATTTTGATAAACGTCTGCCCAGGCAAATAATTGGCGATTCTACTAGTCTATTTCAAATTTTAAACAACCTGATACAAAATGCCATAGCATTTACACCAAGCGGTTCGATTCATTTATTCTTAAAACTGAATTCCTCGACTTCCTCTTCTATTAAAATTGATTTTTCTGTAGTAGACACTGGAATTGGAATATCTCCAAATGAACTTAATTCAATTTTTGATAATCAAGCAGAAATTAAATCCAATCAAATCAATCCTCAAACGGGCTCGGGATTATCAACGACCAAAAAACTTTTAGAGTTACAAGGCAGTAAAATTTTTGTAGAGAGTCTGTTGAATATAGGATCAAATTTTTCTTTCAGCTTAGACTTTGATTTGCCTATTGAAGAATTTACAAACCAAACGCAAGAAAAAACCGATACTGAATCTTCTCTTTCTAATATAAAGCTTCTGTTAGTAGAAGACTATAAATTAAATCAAATCGTTTTAGAAGAATTTCTAAATATCTGGAATATCTCTGTAGATATTGCGGATAACGGTAAGATTGCAGTCGAAATGGCAGAAAAAAATAATTACTCAATCATCTTAATGGATTTACAAATGCCTGTTCTAGATGGATACGAGGCTGCAAATTTAATTCGATCTCTTCCAAACGAAAAATATAAATCAATTCCAATTATTGCTCTAACTGCTTCTGCTATTAATGAAACAATTACAAAAGTAAAGAATTCAGGCATGAACGATTATATTACAAAACCCTTTAAGCCAGATGAGCTATATAAGAAGATTATTCAATACATATCCCCATCTTAATTTAGAAATAGATTTTATTTTTTTAAAAAAAATTACAGGAAAGATAATAATTTCGCAACTTACCGAAACAAAACAGGCATGATTTTCGAAAAACAAAAGTTTTGATTGTAAAATTTATGGCAGAATGGTTTAAAGTTAACTAAGGCACCTTATGGATAATTCCCTTTTTAAAATTGTAACCTTTTCTCCAGGATCCTATATAACGCTTGAAGGCGAAAGAAAACCCTCCACTCATTTTTTCATTATTAAAGAAGGCAAAGTCAACCTTAAAAGAACCTTTCCTGTTGCTAACGAGAAATCGAGCGAAGTAATTGGTCCGGGTGATTTTTTCGGAGTCATTTCTGCAATGAGTCAATACCCTCAGATTGAGTCAGCTATTGCAATGAGTAATGTTACCCTTATTTCAGTTGGTCAAAATCGCTTTGGCGAACTCATTCAAAAAAACGCAGCTCTCGCGATGAAAATCATTCGATTTTTTTCTAAAAAACTGCGGGAGTTTGATCAAGGTCAAACAAATAAAACCGTTGGCTCTAAAGTAACCGGAGAGGAAGACCTAAGTTTACTTTTTCAAATGGCAGAGAATTATTTTTCACAAGGAAATACGGACAGTGCCGTCTACCTTTACCAAAGCTATTTAAAGTACGTTCCTAAAGGGGAATTTACAACAAAAGCAAAAGACAAATTAAAAATGCTGGGCAAACCTCTTGAGATGCAAGTAGTTAATGGGGCTAATAGAAGTTATACGCAAAACCAAATGATATTTAGCGAGAATGAACCTGGGCATGATTTGTTCATTTTGCAGAAGGGAAAAGTAAAGATTACAAAAATCATTAAGGAAAACGATGTTCTTTTAAATATTATGAAGCCCGGCGATATTTTTGGTGAGATGGCACTCCTAGATAATAAGCCCAGGTCAGCCTCAGCGATCGCTACAGAGGATGTTGATCTACTTGCTATTAACAAAGCTAACTTCGAGTCCATGGTGCAAACCCAGCCGCAATTGATGAGTAAAATTATAACTGTTCTTTCCGAACGAGTTTGGAATGCTTATAAAAAAATTGCAAATGCTATGATTGAAGACATTAACGGTAGAATTGCAGATATGCTATTAACGTTAGTCGAAAAGAATCGTATAAAGATAGCGCCAAAAGCTGAGCATAACTTTCAATTAGGTGTCTTTGATCTTTTGAAAATGCTCGGACTTACAGATCGAGATACAAATTTAATTATGAAGTTCATGACTAATAACAAATTCATTCATCTCGATGGTGAAATTCTTATTTGCTCTGACTTAGCACTTCTAGATCGTTTAGTTCATTATCACAAAGAAGGAAAACGCAAAAACTAAAAGTATTTTAAATCAGCTTTTACTTAAAAATAATTTGAAAAAAAACTGATTCTAAAAAAAATGACAGTAATCTTAAGGGCCTGTAGCTCAGCTGGTTAGAGCACTCGCTTGATAAGCGAGGGGTCACAAGTTCAAATCTTGTCAGGCCCAGGATTTATTTATCCCTAATTATTGGGGCTTTAGCTCAGCTGGGAGAGCATCTGCTTTGCAAGCAGAGGGTCATCGGTTCGATCCCGATAAGCTCCACATTTTCTATTAACGAATTATTTCCCAATCATATGAATATGGTTTGCCGAGGGAAAGACAGATTCATAGGCTTACATAATGCCACAACAGAAACCACACCTAAAGCCAGAATTAACTAGCAAGAAAAAATCCCTCGGCTCAAAAGTAACGAACAAAGCGGCTAATATAGATAAGCCAGAAAAAAAACAAAGTCAGATCAAGGAAAAATCTATCAAAATAAAAGAGACATTTGATAAAACAGTTTCTGTTGTAAAAACAGGAGCGACCACGGGCGCGACCATTTTAAACGGCGTCATAGGTGATACTTTAGAAGAAAAGTCGAGCCTACTGGCACGCAAAATGCAATTTTATAAAGGTGGGAAGCCTGTTACTCTTACGAAAGAGGAGATAAGTAAAGTTTACCCCAAACCTACTTCTAAAATTTGTATTCTAGTTCATGGTCTCGTTAGCGATGAGTTAATGTGGAATTTTCCTAAGAGTAAAGAAAATTACGGAAATTTACTCCAAAAGGAATTGGGATATACACCTTTTTATGTACGATATAATTCCGGACTGCATATCTCAGAAAATGGTAAAAACCTATCTATACTAATTCATACTTTATTTAAAAATTATCCTACAAGTATAAAAGAATTAATCTTGATTGGTCACAGTATGGGCGGACTTGTAATTCGTAGTGCTTGTTACTATGGCGACAAACAAAATGTAACCTGGATATATAAAATTAGAAAGGTCTTCTTTCTGGGATCTCCCCATCTAGGTGCACCACTAGAAAAATTTGGAAACGTAGTAACTAACGTTCTTGAAAAAATTCCAAATCCATTCGTAAAAATTACGAAGAATGTAATCAACCTGAGAAGTGCGGGTATTAAAGATTTGCGCTACGGATATTTAATAGACGAAGACTGGAAGGGCAAAGACCCGGACACTCTTTTAAAGAATTCTAAAAATGCAGTTCCCTTGCTAGAAGGTGTTTCCTATTATATTATTTCAGGGACAGTAACCGATGACCCGGAAAGTATTTTTGCAGTTTGGTTTGGAGATGCTTTAGTTCGTAAACCAAGTGTTCTCGGAAAAGACAAAAGCGGCATACACACATTACCCATTCCAGAAGAGAATCACAAAGAACTTGCAGGAATCGATCACATTACACTAATGCATGAACCAAAAGTTTATGAATTAATAAAAGAGTGGAGTAAGTAGAAGCTATGAAAAAAATTTTGGTAGTCGATGATCAGCCTGCAATCACAAGTGCATTAAATGATTTGCTATCTAATTCTAACTTTGTAGTAGAAATTGCTTCTAACGGTCAAATGGCTATTGACCTCGCAAAAGAAAAAAAGCCAGACCTGATTCTAATGGACATTATGATGCCTATCAAAACTGGGATTGAAGCAACTAGAGAACTGAGAGCTGAAAAAGATTTTAAAGAAATTCCCATAATTTTTATTACTGCGAGAGGGCAGGCGGGAGACGAAAAAACTGCAAGAGAAGCGGGAGGAAGTGGATTCATTTATAAGCCTTTTTCGCCTAAGAAAATTTTGCAAACTGTACAAGAAATTTTGGGATAAAGAAAATGAGCTGGGGATTTGGATTTTTTTTTCTATTCATAATTTCTTTTCTTTATAATCCACTTTACTCAGATGAAATTGACTCTAAGCAAATCCTTGAGCTAAAAACCTGGGAATATAGGTGGGGCGACTCACCATTAGACGATAAAGGAATTCCAAAGTGGAGTAATGAAGTTTCAAATGAATGGCAAAATAGTATTTTTCCATCACAGGCAAAAGCGCGGCAAAACAATAATTACCTCTGGCAACGAGTTAAGATTCCAAAAAACTCTCTCCAAAATCCGGCAATTTATATTGAAAGCTTAGATTTAGTTTATGAAACCTACTGGAAAGGAAAAAAAATTCATTCTTTCGGAGATTTAGCAAACGGAAACTCTTATGCTGGCTTCTCTTGGCATCTCATTCAATTTTCCAATACAGAACAAGACGAATACCTCTACTTTAGAATCCTCGGAGATCCGTCTTATGCAAGCATTGGAATCTATGGAGTTCCTGAATTCGGTGAATTGAAAAACATACTTCATAGAAGAATAATTGGAGATATAGATAGAATTATATTTTGCGTTTTATTTGCATTTGCCTCAATTTTGTCATTGTCATTTTTTATTTTGAGAAGAAACGAGATGCATTACTTCTGGTTCTTTCTTTACTCCTTACTGTCCTCCATTTGGATATTATCTAAAACCTTTTTACGAATTTATATTTATAATTCTACCTATCTATGGCCTTACCTAGAATACATTACTGTTTATCTACTGCTTGGAGTATTTCTTCTTTATTACAGAAGCTTATTTAATTTATTCAAGGTAAAGTTTCTAGCAATTTTGAATTATCTTACAATTCTCAGTGGCATCGGTTGCATTTTCTATTTAGTCTACCCTCCATTAGCCCCCAATAAATTCTTAATCGCCCAACCCATAATTCGAATTTTAGTATTTGTGAATATTGCCGGTTTTTTATATTTTACATTCAAGAAAAAATTTGATAAGAGGACTACTGAGCACAAATTTATCATTATTGGAATTATTATTAATTCAATATTTGTATTGTATGATATTTTTGGAGGATTAGGATTTTACCCTTATCCTAGATCTTTAGCAAACCTTGGGTTCGGCGCATTGAATTTTAGCTTTATAGGAGTTATGATTCTTCGATTTTCAGAAACCTATAAAAAGCTAGGAGTCTATTCTAAAGAATTAGAAAGACTATCTGGAATAAAAGACGCATTCCTTTCCAATCTGTCCCACGAACTTAGAACACCTCTTACGGTTATTCGATCTTATTCGGAAATGTTAGAAATGGTAAAGGATAAGCCAGAACAAGTAGTCAAATACGGCAATGCGATATTAGCCAGTTCGATAAAAATAAATGATTATGTAGATGATTTAATGCTGATTACGGAAATTGAATCGAATATAAGCCTGACAAAAGAAAAAATAAATCTAAACGAATTAGTCCAAGATCAAATAAAAAATCTACAAATCATCTCTGATGAAAAGAAAATTTCTTGGCATATAAATATTCCGAATGAATTTGCAATTACCGTAGATATAAAACTATTTGAGAAAATAATCTATGCAATTCTAAAAAATGCAATCGTTTACAATCATGTGGAAGGAAAAATTATTGTAGAAGCAACTAAAATAAGTAACCAGATTAGAATTGAAATTTCTGATTCAGGAATCGGTATTTCCAAGGAAGAAAGTATTCGTATTTTTGAAAAATTTTATAGAGTAGATAGTTCGGATACTTACTCGGTTAGTGGGGTTGGATTAGGCTTATTTATCGCAAAAAAAATTATGGAACTTCATTCTGGTATTATTGAGTTAGATAGTGAATTAGGAAAGGGATCAAAGTTTGTTTTAATTCTTCCTGAAAATGAAAAATAATTATTTGAATACAATGAAGATAATTGCAATTTACCTTAACTTATTTTTGGTTTTACTTAGCATTATTAATTGTAATAATATTTTAAGTCCAATCAATGCTAGTAAAGGCGTTTTGAATCTTCAGAATAAAGACTTTGCAAAGGAAGGAATCACTACTCTTGACGGAGAATGGATTTTTTATTGGAACAAACTTATTTATACTGAACCGGATAAACAAGATTATCCACTCTATGTTCCTGTTCCATCAACTTGGAATACATACCAACAGAATGGCTCAAATTTAACTGGAATAGGATATGGAACCTATCGATTAAAACTACTTGTTAATCATTCACATCGACTAGGTTTAAAAATTCCAGACCAGGGAACAGCATTTTCTATTTACATCAATGGATCTAAGAAATTCGAATCGGGTACTGTGAGTTCATCTAAAGAAAAACACAATCCGTCCCTATCAGGTGTAATATTAGAATTAGAGGAAGGCACTAGTTCCTATGATATTTTAATTCAAATTTCGAATCATGAATATTCCAGGGGCGGCTTCTGGCAGAGCATTTGGATAGGCAGAGTGGATGACCTTCATAAAGAAAGAGAAAAAATTATTACATTAGATTTATTTATAACTGGTTGTTTTGTATTTATGGGGCTATACAATCTTATCTACTACTTACTGAAGAAAAATGATAAGGCTCTACTTTATTTTTCTATCTATAGTATCCTCATATCTATTCGTTTAATTTTAGTTGGAGAGAGATACCTGGTTTCCTTCTTTCCAGCAATCCCGTATGAATTAGCAATTCGCGCGGAATATTTTTCTTATTATTTTGCAGTTTCTACTTTCAGTTCTTTTTTATTTTATCTTTATCCAGAAGAAGCTAAAATTAAAATATATAAATTTTTCCAATATACCACAAACCTTTTGAGCCTTGGTTGTTTTTTTCTACCTTTATTTATCCTGACGGCATCCATTAAAGCAATGCATGGCATAGTCGTTTTGTTTTTAATCTACGGTAGTTATATCATTATAAGAGCCATCCTAAATCATAGGCATGGAGCTAAAATCTATATTTTGGGTTTCGCGGTATTTACCTCTACTATTGTAAATGATATTTTAATCAACATCCATTGGATAAATAGTGTTTTCCTCTCTTCCTATGGGTTTTTAGTTTTTAATTTTTTACAAGCAGTAATTCTTGCCCGCCGATTTTCCCTAGCATTCTTATCATCAGAGATTCTAAAAGAAAACCTGGAAAAATCAAATAAAGAGCTTTTGGCTCTCAAGACTTCTCTTGAAATGAGAGTTCTAGATAGAACTAGAGATTTAGAAAAGTTAAATGAATTTTCTAAAATTGTAAACTCTACAAACGATCTGGAGAGGATACTCAGTGAAATCCACAAGTATATGATTGAAGTATTTAACCTGGACTCTCTTTGGCTCATACTATATGACAAAGAAAAACGAGAACTTTTTACTTATAGCATTTTAAATAAAGTAACTTTGACTGAGGAGCATATTGGGAAGGCTAAGGCATTAAGAATTTCTGCGGATGAGAAGAATAGTATTTACTTTCGGATTCTTTTTAGAAAAAAACCATTTCATTCAAAAGGTTTCATCAAAGCGGGACTGAGTAAAGACCAAGAGATAATTAATATTACCCTCCATGATCCCAAGTATTCCCTGGAGGAAATAGTTTTACTTCCTCTTTATAATGGTGATGAACCGGTGGGTATTATGAATCTTACTTCCTATGAGCGCAAAAGTAATATTAAACTGGAAGATCTTAAATCCATAGCAAGGTTTGGAGACCAGGTAGCCGGTGCGATTAAATCTTCCTATCTTACCCAGGTTACATTAGAAACACAAAGAAAATTGGCTAAGATTGGAGAGATGGCATCTGGAATTGTACATGATTTAAAAAATCCAATGGCGGCTATTAAACTGTATGCGGAACTTTCAGACAGTGCCCGCGTCGGTAAAGAAAAACGTCAACAATACCTGGAGACAATCTCTCTTGAAATAGATAGACTATCTGACATGACCTATGAAATTTTAGATTTTACAAAAGAAGATTTTTATTTAAACTTAGAAGAAGTAGATGTGGCTGAGTTGATTTTTGATTTAGCCAGGTTTCTAAAAGCAGATTATGAATCTAAAAAAATATTAGTTCAGACTAATATTGATTATACCGGAAAAATCACAATCGACATGGATAGAATTCGTCGCGCACTCCTGAACTTAATCACAAACGCGGGAGATGCCTTGTTATCCTCTAATTCAAAAGAAGAAAAAAGAATTATAATTAGAGTTTTTCTAAATGAAGAATTTGTCATATTCCAAATTGAGGATAATGGTCACGGTATTCCGCCCGAAATACAGAATCGAATCTTCGATAATTTTTTTACGCATGGAAAAGCAAAAGGTACAGGCATTGGTTTATTTATGGTGAAGTCTATCATAGAAGCGCATAAAGGTAAAATAGCATTTCAATCTGAGATAGGAAAAGGAACAACGTTTACTGTACAGTTGCCGCTTAAGCCTGAACTCAAAGAGGAAGTAAATACTTTTTCGATTTAATAACAGATTTTTTCTTGACTAACGCTTTTCGGAAAATACAATTTGGAATATGCGAGTATTTACCCGAAAACTTCCAATCTTAGCATTATCTTTGTTCTTCACGTTAGAAACATGTGCGGTAAGAGAAAATGGCTTTTTGCCTGAGCTCATTCTTATACTTTCCTTAAAGCAATTTTCCACAGCCCCGACACTTGGCGGAACGATTACGGGGCTACGAGATACAGGGCTCGTCTTATCGAGTGGCACAAATCCGAATCAAACTTTAACTGTTGCGGCTAACTCTACTAGCTTCTCCTTTCCAAATTCAATTTCTAAAGGCAGTGCTTATAATGTTACGGCTACTTCTTTACCTAATTTTCGAAATTGCATTATTAGCAATGGCTCAGGAACTTTTGCGGATAACACTAATTCTGTGACGGTTACTTGTAATTATCTTCTCGGAGGAAATATCATCGGACTTCCATTGGATCTAAAAGGGATTGTGACGACACCTTATAGTTCTGGATTTAATCAACCGAGTGGAATTACGACAGATGGTGCCAATCTATATGTAGCCGATATTAATAGTAATAGTATTAAAAAAATTGTAATCAGCACTAACCAAGTTACTACTCTGGCAAGTTCCGTAGGAAGTCCCTTTGGGATTACAACCGATGGAGAGAATCTATTTGTCAGCAGTTATTTGGGTGATAAAATTAGAAAGATAAATATTTCAACTAGTCAAGTTACGACTGTTACCGGTGGTAGTCAAGGCGATAGTGATGGAAATGGAACGAGTGCTCAATTCAATGCTCCAATTGGGATTACCCTGACTGGAGGAAATTTATATATTTGCGATGCAGCCAATGATAAAATTAAACGATTCACCATTTCAAATAGCCAAGTTACTACGTTTGCGGGCGATTCACCGGGAGGATCATCTGCTATAGATGGAATTGGAAAAGCAGCCAGATTCAACGCTCTACGACATTTAACAACTGACGAAACCAATCTATATATAGCTGATTCAGGCAATTATAAAATTCGTAAAATTGTAATCAGCACTAGCCAAGTTACTACGTTTGCGGGCGATTCAACAGGAGGATCTGATATAGATGGAATTGGAATAGCTGCTCGATTTGATGCCCCATATGGAATTGCAACTGATGGAACAAATCTATATGTATCAGATATAGGCGGCAATCATAGTATTCGAAAGATCGTAATAAATACTGGAGTAGTGACTACTTTAGCAGGGGGGCTAACTTCGGGAACTACTGACGGAATCGGAACAACCGCAAAATTTAATGAACCAAGACATCTCACAACCGATGGGAAGTATTTATATATTGCCGATAGAATCAATAATAGCATCCGCAGAATCGAATAAAAAAATTCCACCAAAAATTAA
>JANYCR010000391.1 GCA_025360185.1 Leptospiraceae bacterium
AAACCTCACTCAGCGCATAACGGTATGTCACCCGCTGAATTCGCTACTCATTCAAAGAAGAAAAAAAAGTAAATTGAAAATGGTTTTTTTAGGAAAAAATTAAGAAAATTCCTTTACTAAAAAAAGGGGTAGGTTCAGATATTGAGAATGAGACAGGCGACCCACTATAGGTAGGCGTTGGACTCGTGTACAATATTCCTCCTCCCAACGTAATCGTATTATTCGGAATATGATAATCTAAATTACTAGGAGCAACGGGTAATACTTGTAAGCTCAAGGTAGCTGTAACAGTATTATAAATTCCAGTTGCAGTCACGGTGTAACTAATAGCATCTTGGAGAATATTTGTCTGTCCATAGATTTGACAATTCGTTGTATCTAAACTAAGTCCTGTTGGAAGTGCAGGTTGAATAGAGCAACTTAGAATTGCACCTGTGTACGTCGGTGTGATTGTATCAATGATAATTCCATCCTTAGCCGAGTAAGAGCCTAGCGGATAAGTAAAATTTGCCAGTGGGTCTACGGCTGTTCCTGTTAGGTTTAGCAGATAATTTGGAATATTCGCATCATTAGAAGCAATCGAAATGCTAGCTGACTTTGCTCCTGCACTCTTAGGAGTAAAGCTTGCTTGAAAAGCTACAGTCTGACCTGGTTGTACGGAAGTAATATTTGAATTCGTCAAAGTAAATTCAGTCGCACCATTTCCTGTTAAAGCTATAGGTGGATTTCCTGCCAAATTTAAAATTCCAGTTCCTACATTTGTGATTTTAATATCGACTGAATTAGAAGCAGTCAATGTTTGCACATTACCAAAATCTTGTAGTCCACCATTTGGAAGATAACTTGTATTAACCGATACTTTGATTTGAGGAGTTCCCTGGTTTTGACTTCCGCACATAGCAGTGATTGGCTCAGAGATTGTTACTCCTTTTCTTTTTAAAATCACCCAGTAATTTGTATTTGCCTGTATTTACAAACCCGCTAGCTAAAATCCAAGCTGCGTCTTTAGAAGTATCCGTTAAATTTGCCCCACCCCGCACATCATACATGATATAAACGTCTAATGCTTGTTTGGCGGTAAATTGCAGGTAATTGGTTCCAGTGAATTGTTTAGTAAGAGGAATACTTTTGCAACCGGCTTCATTCTTAGCATTTCCGTTACAAGTTGAAATAGCAAGTGCGCCAGAAAATCCAAACGCAGCAAAAGACTCTACGTTCTTCGCAGATTTATTTAGCGGCTTAACGGTGTAAGCCCTATCTTTATAGTATTTTAGAAATAAAAAACAGTAAACTCTTCTTCTAGTCCTTCGCTTTCTAATGCACTTGCATTATAAGGAAAACTTACCTGTGCTAACTGCCCATCGGGAAAGCGAACATTCTTATCGTCTAGTCCTATTTCATACACTTTACTAACAGGAACAAACTGACCATTGATGACTGAAGGTGCTTGAATATCTGAAACTCGAATTTGGTTACTACCCTCTGGTGCGTTAGGTGGAAATGGTAGTAGATGGTTGACTTGCTGCAACTGAGGCAGGTGTCTTAATACCAATTAACGCAAGCGGAAGAAATTGGAGTTTGGATTTGGAATTATTTTTTTCCTTACAGCTGTAGAAGGAAAAAAGAATCAAAAGAAAGAGAGTGAGTTTTTTTAACATATAGGTTTTCCATTGGTTTATTTTTAGATAGCCTGATATACTATACTCAGTTTATGCAAGTCTTTTCTATAGAGGTTGTAGTTTTTTTATTAATGCGAGTTCGTCGGAAGGATTCGGTCTTATTGTCACCCCCATTATGTTTCGACCCTTAGGGAGAAACATTGAGTTTCGTTTTCTGTCGGGGGTCTCAATAACTAAAGATTCCCAATAGCATCTTTTTGCGTTGTTTGGCAGTAGTGGCATTTGCTTGGTCGCAACTTCGTAGGGTGGAATTTTGGAAATGACAGCTTGTTTGCCTTTTAATATTAATTGGAGCCTTGCAACAAACTTACATCATTTAATGATTGGATAGATAAAGATTTAATACCTAAGAGCCACATAGAACCAATCTAGAACGACTCTTGGAGCCAAATTTGGCTCGAAGAGTCGTTCTAGAGTAGAATTAGATTGGTTCTAGATAAATCTTTATTAGATTGGCTTTAATCTTGGTTGTAAAGCGCGTATACTTGCGCAGCAGTTAAGGCTCTATTATATACTCTAACATCATCAATATCGCCATCAAAGTAATTTCCAGATGCATCATTTCCAACTGAAAATCCAGTACTATTTGTAAGAGTTCCAGTTTTCGCCTGAAAATCATATTCTTCCCCATTTAAATAGATTCTCATATTAGTTCCATCATATACTCCTGTAACCAAATTCCATTCATCAATGAAATCATCTGGATCAATATCTAAATCTAAATCCAATGTTCCTCCAGTACTAGTAGTTACAGTAAAACGTAGAGTTACATCATCATAAAACATTAGCTGGAACTCTGGCGTGGCACCTCGCTTCATGATCGAATAGGAAGGATTATACAGATCAGCAGGTGAAACCCAAGCAGAAAAAGTAGCAGCAGATCCTAGGACAAAAGAGAAAGTATTTGTAACCTCATCACTGCCCCCATCAAAATTGAAGGCAGCATTTGACGTTCCCCATAAATCGTAAGTCAAAGACAATGCAACACTTCTACCAACTTTAGTCCCGGTTCTTGTATTTCCGCTAGAATCATTTGCATTTCCGGTAAAAGTCCAGTATAGCTGTATATTAGTGCTCAAATCTACACCTGTTCCTGTAAGGGTGACAGTATATGGGCTATACAATGAATCATTGCTTGCGATTGTCATTATCTTAGAAAAAGCTGAAGCAGAGCTAGGAACAAATTTTACTGAGAAATAAGTTGTATCTCCAGCAGCAACAACTGCATCTGGCTGAGAGACAACAGTAAACTGAGAGCCTGTGAAAGTAATAGGAAGTGTTAGCTTCAAATCAGTCCCTCCACCGTTAATAATAGCATATTCCCTCGTACTTGCTGTTCCACCCGTGCCGAATCCAACACCTCCATGATCATAGGTATCTCCTATATCAACAAAATCATTGTCTTCATTGAATAACCACATTTCAGGTGGTGACCCAGGTAATACTGAAATTGAACAAGCTGCATCTAAAGAATCAGTCTCGCAAAAAAGTTGATCACTGGTCGATGCTGCTAAAGAAGTATCATAGGAATCATATTCAGTTTGAGCCGCTTTAAAACTAACTTTCAAAAAATCATCTGCTGCTTGTTTAGAGCCAACAACCCCTCCAAAATCAGTAGTAGTCATAGTTGTAATTTTTCCATCACTGCCTACTTTTTTTCCATTAAATTTTCCATCTGAAAAATCCTCTTCCATAAAGTTAATTACATTCTCTAAATCACTAGAAGAAACCTTTCCATCAGCAGCTCCCCCAAGTTTGTCTGCGGTAATGCCAATAGTTCCAAGTTTTAACTTCATCGCATTGCTATTTGGATCAGCAGATTCGAGGGAAAAAGTGTTTTTGTCTCGATTTGGGAAAAAAGCATTTTCCACATCTTCCCCTGCTTTCTCTAAAAGTGTTGATGCTGTATTATTTCCAAATTCCACTTTTTTACCACCTTTGGTAGCACGCTCCGCAACTGGAATTACTCGTAAAAAAACTGATCCTCTTGAAGATGGATTAATCGCACTTAATGCAGAAAACCTTCGGGCTGCCATACGAGTAAATGGATTTACATTCACAGTTTTATTGGCAGCAGTAAAGCCAGCATTACTTGTCTCAGGCTCATTGATAACTGCCATTATATTTCCCTTTGACCAAGAAGTAGGAACGTTCGTTTTAGTTGTTGGAGAAAATACTTGAATTTGGGAAGTGCCTGTAGGTGTAACGACTACGCACATCGTAGAGCCTGTCTTTTTGTATTTGATGGAATAATTTCCAGAATCATCGGAGGTAGTAGATGCAGTAGGAGTTCCATTGATAGTCCCATCGTCTTTGGCACATTGCCCATTTGTAGGTGTAGGAAAAACTTGAACAGTCGCGTTTTTGATTGCGCCAGGTCCATTCACTGTACCTTGCAATATTACATTATTTCTTGAGTCTGCAATCACTTTAGCTGCCCTAGCAGCCAGAACTAAGAGCTGAGCCGGATTACCAGAACTTGGCTTCTGTGCACAAGACGAAAACTCCGAGGATAAAAAGGATATAATAAGTATAGTTAAGAATTTACTTTTCATTTAATTACTCCGCATGACTCTATATCGAATCACTCTCACAGTCTATAACAATTGACTGCAATATTAATGCCGAAATGTTATCGTTCTCCAGTAAACTCAGATGCTGTTAGATAAAAAAATACATCCTTTAACAAGAAAATAGAAAAAAGACAACAATCCATTGAATAGGAGTGATATAATATTAAACTATCCTTAAAAAATCAAGCATAATACTAACTACTTATGCTTTCTTGTAAAAACCCCATCCCATCCATCTCCAGGAGGAGAATTTTTATAATACATACATCTATCAATGAGCATCTCAGCAGCCTTGTCTTTACTCCCTCGTGCCTTTTCTGATTCTTTAAAAACCTCTATTGCTTTGTCCCACTCTTGTTTTAGATAACAGGAAAATGCTTCTTCATAAATGGCAGTCGATTGTTTGCGTGCATCACTCTCTTCGCCTTTAATCGCAATTAATTCAAAAAGTTGAACGGGCTCGTTCTTTCCCTTTACTCGAACGATATCTAGCTTTCGAGTAAACATTTTATCTTTAATTTTTTCATTTGTAAATTCACTTATGAGAATATTGACCCCATAGTCCTTACCCGCAGCTTCCAGTCGTGCCGCCAAATTCACAGTATCCCCCATCATCGTATAAGAGGCTAATGCATCTGTACCCATAAATCCTACTTTTGCCATGCCGGTATTTAAACCAATTCGCACATCCATGTCCTGGGCGTCCTTGCAATACAAATTATTTTCGCTCCAATAGACTTTTAATTCTTTTAGTTTAGCAATCATCTCGAGAGACGCTTTTGCAGATTCTAAGAAATGGTCGTCACGATGAATCGGTGCCCCAAAAATTCCAACAACTGCATCCCCAATATATTTATCTAATGTTCCGTGATTGTGTTTAAGGATAATAGTCATTGCACCCAGATATTCATTTAAAAGTGCTGCAAGATCCGCAGAACTTAACTGCTCACTAATAGTAGAAAACCCAGCCACGTCGGAGAAAAATGCGGTTATCTCCTTTTCCCCTCCTTTCTTTAATGCTTCCAAGTCATTCAAGGCTTCACTTACAATAGAAGGATCCACCATGTTAGAAAGAACCTTACTATACTTCCTTCTCTCCGCACCTTCGGTAAATGATAAGTAACCGAGAGAACCCAAAAATGCAATCGGGTAAGCTGTCCAAAATGCGGCTAATGGCAAATGAATATCCAACTTAAACGCAAATAAGGCTAATGCACTATAGCCGAAAAATATGGCGGCAGGAACAAATACTCGGAGAGCCATTTGCTGAAAGAAAAAGGAAAAGAACACGCAGGTAGGAATTGTTATTAATAGTAAAACAACATTAAACCACATCGGGGAAAGCTTTAAGAAATGCTTTTGGAGCAGATTTGATATCGCAACAGAGTGTAATAAAAATCCAGGTCTATTTCCATAGGGAGTAATTTTATCATCATGTGTTGCTGCTGCCGACGTTCCTATAATTACAACTTTTCCTGTAAATATACTCGGATCGATTTTTAGAGATGCACCTTCTTTACCAGCAAGAAATTGATAAGTCTCTATTAGCTGGGCTACGGGATAACGAGGAATAGTCTCCATCTCTTCTTGAGAATAATAGTGCAATCTCATTTTACCATTTTCTAGCGGTATCGACTCTATGCTAGAATCTTCCATTTGAATTTCTAACTCATTTGATTTACCTTTAATTGATTGAATTTTTTTTATAGAATCAAATGCCTTTAGCGATAACGCCGGTAGTATTATATTATCAAAATTAAAAATTGGAGACACGCGTCTTGCAATTCCATCTGAGTCAGGATCATAAGTTACAGAATGTAAATGATTTGATCTAGAAATGATTTCATCTATTGGATATTGAAGAATGTTGTATTTTTTTAAATTTAACTTTTCAGGGTTTTCTACCTTAATTGACAATTCGCGTAATTTATTTGGAATAGAGGCTAATATCGCTTCTTCTTCTTTTTTTTCTAGCTCATTGTATCTAAACTGAACAGAATGTGAAATGATTCCCATACGCTCCGTAATCTCACCAAGGGCATGATCTCCCTTAAGACCTTCATCGGTATTAGAAATTTCGAAGAACATTATATCAAATAAAATTAAACTGGGCGCACCGGCAGCAATAACGTCCAAAAGTGGTTGATAGGAACTCCTCTTCCAAGGCCAACGTCCGTAATCACGATTATTACCTAAAACATCGAAAGTACTTTCATCAAAATCTATCAAGATGATCTTATCGGAAAATTTATGATTGGGATTAAAATACTGATGGCGAAAATCAATTAGACTATTCTCCAGCCTGTCTGTAATACCGCTTAGCCGCAAAAGTAGCATAAGTATTAATGGCACAATGGATAGAATAAAGAACCAGAGTATTTTTTTCTTGTCTTTCATGAAAAGCCTCAAACAAATTGGAATAGAAACAAGCTATGCAGTAGAATGATTAATTCAAGCAGAAAAATTTACCGCTATTACCAAGACAGTTGGTTTATAACCGACTGTTTATCGTTGACATAAAATATACTTGTGTATATACTTGTTATTATACTTTCAAATGGAGGACAAAAAGATGCCTCAATTATCGCTTTATGTAAATAGTAATACTTTAAAAAAAGTAGAATCCGCAGCTAAAAGAGAGAATATCTCTATTTCTCAATGGGTGAGAGTCAAAATTGAAAAATCCATTGAGAAGAATTGGGCAGATGATTATTTTTCTCTTTTCGGTTCTATTTCCGACGAAAGCTTTCAATCTCCAGATAAACTTGATTTTAAACAGGATATCAAACGAAAAAAAATATGATTAGACTTTTTGAAAAATTTGATGTCAGTTCGAGCTTGTCGAGAACTACAAGTAATTAATGCCTTTATTTTATTAGCACTTCTCGACTACCGCTCGAAATGACATCAATTCATCATTATGAACTTTTATCTAGACACTAACATTTGCATTTATTTCTTAAAAGGGCAAAAAGAAGAAGTTAGTAAAAATTTAAAAAAGTTAAAACCAGAACAAATAAAAATTCCTTCCATAGTCAAAGCAGAGCTGTTACTTGGAGCAGCCAAAAGCCAAAACTCAAAGAAAAACAAAGAACTCATTTTACGTTTTCTAGAGCCGTTCGAAATTATTCCTTTTGGAGATACGGAAGCAGAAATCTACTCTGAAATTCGAAGCGAATTAGAAAAAAAAGGAAAGCCAATTGGACCCAATGACCTACTCATTGCATCAACAGTCATCAGCGGCAACGGGACATTAGTCACTAGTAATGAGAAAGAATTTAAACGGATTCCAAATCTGAAAGTAGAAAACTGGGAATAGAGTTAAAGGGAATAAATCTCTATTTGACTCTCTCTTCCTCGCACTTGAATTTTACCAATCGATTCAGTTTGCAACGAATCACCGAGTAATAGTTTTGTATTTTCTGTAATCAGTAAATCCTTTCCTGCTTCTTTGCAATATGCTTCTAGCCTGGACGCAATATTTACAGTATCCCCTATGACTGTATACTCTAAACGAGTGAGTGAGCCAATATTTCCAGCCAAGACTTTTCCAGAATGAATTCCAATTCCAATTTTTAATTCAGGTAAACCTTTCTGGTTAAATTCCTCACTTAAACGTTTCGCCTGACGTCTCATTTCTATTGCAGCTCGAACAGCAGATTCCGCATGATTAGCAAGCGGAATCGGTGCACCAAATACAGCAAGAATTGCATCTCCTATAAATTTATTTACGAGTCCTTTTTCTTCTGCAATACATTCACTCATTTGTTCGAAGTATTGATTGAGCCAATGAACTACCTCAGCCGGAGGAAGTTTTTCAGAGATAGAGGTAAATCCGCGTATATCCACAAATAAAACACTAACATCCCTTGTCTCTCCGCCTAATGTCAAGTTGCCTTTTAATAAATAATCTCTTACAGTTGGGTCTACAACTTTTCCAAAGGTATCTTTGATAAATTCTTTTTCTTTAATCGAAAGAGACATTTCATTAAAACGCTCACCTAAAAATCCAATCTCATCGTTTGAGCCAATGTTTACCGAAGCGTCCAAACTTCCTAACTGAAGTTGGGTAGTCGCAATTTGCAGTTCCCGGATCGGGTTTGCGAAAGAATTAGAAATAAAAAAAGTAAGCACAATTCCAAGTAATATAATTCCAAGAAATATAAATGCTGTCTGCGCATAATATCCATTTATCTGGTTATCATTTAAAATAGATAAAATCAGATCAACCAGCAAAATACAGGGTGTTACGGCAACTGTTATGTAGAAAATAAAAAATCGAGAACGTATCGAAATCTTAATCGTCTTTGAAATTTCGCTTAGATGTTCACCGGGTAACACTTGGCGAATTAAGTTTTTATTCACTATGTCCACGATATAATAAACTAACACGAAACATAGATTAGCCATTAGAATATTAAAAAAGGCAAACTTAATAGAAGATATTGTTTCAAATTTAATATCATGATTATGAAAGTTAACAAATGTCCCAACTAACGCAAGCCCCCAGCCTGCAAAACTGACTGTAGCATTTAGAATAGGAAGATTAATAATGATAGACTTTATCTTTTCCGAAATAGGAGGAGGATTTTTTCTCAGCATATAAATAATTAGCGGCAAATTATAAATATACCCAATCGAAGTCGGAAGTATAAAAGACATATAGCTAAAAACA
>JANYCR010000151.1 GCA_025360185.1 Leptospiraceae bacterium
CCGAATTCATAGAGCCTTAGAACCTTTAAGTATTTTTCAGCAAAGTTAAGCGCGAGAATATTCATTCCAATCTTTCGAAGAAGCGACACAATGAAAATATCCGCAGCAAGAGATTTTAATTTTAAAGGAGTTAAAAGATCATAGGAAATAAGTGAGGTTAATACTGGTAATTCTCTTAAGTATTTTACATAGATTGGATCTTTTAAAGGATTGGTAAGAGTCTTATCA
Source organism: Leptospiraceae bacterium (assembly GCA_025360185.1). GTDB lineage: Bacteria > Spirochaetota > Leptospiria > Leptospirales > Leptospiraceae > UBA2033. Next base: position 229 of record JANYCR010000151.1, read on the forward strand.
AATTCATTGATTACCATTCGCTTTACAATTTTAATACCAATAAGAGTAACCGCGTCTTTTAAAGTACGAATAGTTCCAGAGCGTCCGTAATAGGCAGAGTTAGCAGTGCGGATAATAGTGCTTGTGATTGCAATGTCAGGACTTAGAATTCTTTCGAGTTCAACAACGCCATTCCGAGGATCATCCACATCAAAATTTACTACGTTAGCAAATACCATTGGAAGATTTGGAAGTCGTATCTTACTTAAATCGAGTTTTTCAATCTTGTCATCAAACGAGCCAAGAATATCTCTCCGACCTAAAACGAGCGCAAACTTTCGAATAACCGTATCTGTCTCGAATGGCTTTACTATATAACCGTGGACTCCGACTTGTAAGACTTGCTTTACGAATGCGCCTTCGTTATGACTTGTGATGAGCATAATTCTCATTTTGGGATAAAGCTTTTTTACTTCTTTGATAGTCTCCATCCCGTTCATCACAGGCATTTCTTGATCGACACAAATGATATCCGGTTTGACGTGCATCTCTTTGAGTTGGTTGAGAGCGTGAAGTCCATCCCCGGCTTCACCGCATACACTAAAACTCAAGCGGGCAAGTGTTCTCTTTAAAGCAGTCCGAAACAGCATACTATCTTCTACAATAAAAATATTATAGGGCTCGCCAGTATTTATGTTTATACCTAATGGTAATTTTTGAGGAGTTGAGCCAAGCACGGAAATACAATGAAAAATTGCACCGTTCTTGGCAATCATTTTTAAAGTATCATGGTTTCAAAACAAATACTTTGAGTTCACCCTTATCTTTTTTACCTGCTGTCCAAATTACTTTCCCGTCTATAAGAACCGGGTCATCCTTTCGATTGAGTCTTGCGCTTCCTAGATCGACAGGGCTTTGTAGAATCTTGCCGGAAGAATTGAAAAGTAAGTATTCTGTCGTTAAATAGGTATTAGCCGACCATTTTTCATATAAAGCCAGAAATTTATCTTCTTCCAATTGAATTAGTTTCGGTCGCAAGATATTTTCAGTGTCTTTGTTTTTAAAATCTGTTAGCCAAATAACGCCTACTCTCTTCTGAGGAAATTTTTTGCCTGCATAATCTACGAAGGATATTTCGGGAGAGTCCTCTCCTTTGGAAATTACAACGTCCTTACTAATCATATACGGTAATTTAGAATCTACTTTTATTTCTGGGAAATTCTTTGCGACTTTCAAAATAAAAAGGTTTCTTGAATCATTCAAATAGACCTCAGCATTCGCAGGATTAAAATCTTTTTCAGCCGCTCCTAAGACTAAATAACTATCACGAAGAGATACTAAATTTCCAAGCTCGGTAAATGTCTTTTGATACATCTTTCCCGCTTTATAGGTAAATATTAGTTTTGCGCTATTTTTCTTAGAAATAGAAATCCCTCTGGGAAAAGCGTCAGCCAAATCGAGCTTCACAAAATCGGTTCCATCAAAAATCATCCTTTGATCAAACGAATGCGACGCTGTCCAAGTCTGACTTTCGTCCTTTAAAAATTCCATTGTATCAGAGTTAACTATAAATAAAATTCCACTCTGATGATTAAGTCCGTCTGCTTTATTCTTGTGTTGAATCTTTCCTAGATGAACTGCAACCTTTCCATTTCCAAAAACTACACGCGATGTCCCGGCTTCAATTGGCTTCATCACATCAAAACTTTCTCGGTCGATGCTCGGGCTAAATGCTTTTAGCTCCTTGCCTTTAGAATCCAGTTTCACTAATTTAATATTGGGAGAAAATTCTCCATCTCGGTTAGACTTTGCAACGACTAAGAAGTAGTTGCCTTTACTATCTTTTGTAAATCCTCCGAATATTGGAAATGTTGTATTGTAAACGATTTCCTTTTCCGGCTCAAAGTCCTTTGAAAATTCCTGAATATGAACTTTAGATCCATTTGATTCTATCCAGGCTACTGTCAATTTACCCCCATCTGTATAATTTATAATATGCGGAGGCGTTCCTGTCATTTCTGCATGAGAGTCAGGAGAAATATTCTGCTCTTCCGACCAACTATCAAAAGGCTCCCCGGGCACTCCAATGGTATAGATAGTTAAATTTTCAGGAGAAGAGGCACGTTCAATATTTCCAATTTCGGAATCGGGAATAAGAGCGAATAGCCCCTTTTCAAGTGTAACACCAGCACCGCCTTCTTTAGTGAGTCGCAGAGCAGAGTCTAAATTGAATTTGCCTCCAACTAATTCTTTTGCTTTAAACCCACGAACTAGGTGAAATTTGTTATCATTAATAAAATATAAAGAATGATCTTCTTTTATAGATGGCTTATAGAGAATTTTTAAGAACTCTTCATAATTATTAAAACTAGGCTGTACTTCTTTCGCAAAGCGAGCTACTAAATGAAATGCTGGATATTCTATAGTAGAGAGACCAGCTACCGCATAACGTTGCAATTCAATAGCCTCTGCCCTATATTTTTCATCGTATTTTACCTGCACATAAATCTCGGGCGTGATTTCCTCTGTAACATCTTTGTAACCTTTGTATTCTTTTATGATCTTAGGTCCGGAAACTGTGAGTGTAAAAGCACCCGATGCAGAGGCAGTGTTTTTAACAAGAAACGGTTTCTTCGTCTTTGCCGCTTGCGCAGGTAAATAAAAAGGAATTAAACTCAGAAAAAAAATAAATCCATAAGACAGAATTTTAGATTGAATGGTTCTATTTTTTTTCATTTTTTTTGCATTGTTCAGTATTGTATTTTTCATTCATAACCTCGGAGAAATTAGATTATGGAAATTATTTTTTTACTCAAGCAATTTTTTTAGAATCAAGAACAAAAACTGAAAATCTGAACGAGTCTTGCGTAAATTGGATCTTTAGGCATTTTTTCTACGACGACGCCTTCGATTAGCTCTGTCTTTTGCATCTAAGTCTTATGTCAAGTAAATCAATTTGTAAAAATTAGAGATGACA
>JANYCR010000205.1 GCA_025360185.1 Leptospiraceae bacterium
ACTTGGGACATCTTCAGAAATATAACCCCTGACTTTGGAGATAAAATTTTTTGGATCGCCTGTGGTATTTGGAATTTCCACCTTACTTGAATTTCTTAATTTACCAACAACTCTAATATGAAAAATTAAATTTAGAGACAAATTACTATTGGTCGAAAGCGCAGATTCTAGTTTTAAACTTTCTTTCTTTTATGGGCTTAGGAAATATACTCAGTTTTCTATTTTCTATAAAACTTTTCGCTCACTCAAAAATATTTTCTCTTATCAATTTAGTTTTATCTTTAATTCTGATATTTGGGATAGGAAGTAACATTTACTTTTCAGAGGAGCTAAATTTATATTTTCTAATTCCTTATTCTTATTTTCCTTTTTTTGTTTTAATGCTTATTTTGTTAGTCATAAAACCATTTAGATTCGAAAATAGTTTTTTCGGGAGAGGATTACTCTTATTATCCATCTTATTTTTCATCATTAGTTTTGAGATTGATCACAGCAGCTTGTTTGGTTTATTCGATCTATTCTCCCATAGGTATCCTTTACCTGAAAAATGAAAAGCTAGAATCTTTAGTTATTGAGATCCCCGACAGAAAATTTCGGGGATGACAAAGAAAATAATCTTTACACCGAATTGCCTTATTTCTTCTCCCTTCTCCAAAATGCTGCAAGCACGCTCGCAATAAGCGAATGAGCAAGACTCGAAATCGCACAGGGAACTGCTGTTAGAGGGTTTGTAAAATTTTCTCTTGCAAGTAGAACTCCAAGTCCAGAATTTTGCATTCCTACTTCAATGGAAATAGTTCTAGCTGAAATTAAATTTTCTTTTAAGAGGATACTCAGCATATACCCAAAGAAAAATCCTGCTATATGCAAAGAAAACACAGAAGCCAAAAGTTTAAAACCTGACTCTGTAATGGGAGCTTTATTTGCAGCAATAACTGAGGCGACTATTAAAATAATCATCAGAACAGCAAGAAGCGGCGACACGACTGAAAGTTTTTTAGTAAGCTTAGGAAAAAAGTAATTTAAAAAAACACCGATTGCAACCGGTAAAATAATTACCTTTAAAGTGCTAAGAAGAAGTCCGAGAGAATTTACATCAACTCGGTTTCCAGCTAAATACAAAGTCAAAAGAGGAGTCAAAACAACGGAAAGTAAAGTAGAAATTGCAGTGAGGGTAACAGATAACGCAACGTCAGCCTTTGCAATAAATGTCAATACATTAGAAGCAGTTCCTCCCGGACAGCAGGCAACAAGGATTAACCCCACGGCAAATGCTGTAGGCAAATCATAGATATACGCAATCGCATACCCGGATAACGGCATCACTGTATATTGAAGAAATACACCAATGATTACGGACTTAGGAAACTGCAATACTCTTTTGAAATCGTCAAGTGTAAGTGTAAGCCCCATTCCAAGCATAATTAGTGCTAGCGCAAAAGAGATATAATCCCCCTTGAACCAGGAAATCATTGGAGGATATAAAAAAGAAACTATGGATACAATAAGTATCCATAAGGGGAAAAGAGTAGTTATGCGGTAGATCAAATTATTCTAAGTTCATAATCAATTTGTTAAAGCTTAAATGATTAGACCGCCTTAAATTTCTAACCACAAACTTCCCATCGACTTTCTCTAATTCAAGGAATTCTGCAAAGATTTTCTCGATCTTATTTGGATCTCCTCCAGAGCCGAGAGTATTACAGTCTCTTCCGCAACCATTGCAGTCCATCTGCATATTTTCCGGATTATCAGTAGTAGCCACTTCCGATTTTAATTCACGCAAAAAACCAAATATGCGAACTTGTAAAATATTATTCTCTGTCGATTTCACTTCATAATTTCCGAGTGCATAGAAACGACTAGTATTTTCAGAATCAGAATCAGTACTAGTAGTTGTTCCTTCTAGAAACATACTGCCATCAGAACGAAGCCTAATTGTCCAATTCGAACTATCAGGCACAGGTGTCTCACCATCTTCATCACTTCCGACCAAGCTCTTGTTTAAAATGTCAGAAATTCCTGCCTGTTCAAAATCTTTTCCATTTGTTTTTGCAATATCTTTAATACGAGAAAATGGATCGAGTAAGAACCATTCTTTCCCATCGAAGAATCGCAATTCACTTAGAACAATTCCTTTGTATTTTTTTCCACGGTAAGATTCATCGACTGTCATCTTTAAATTTTTTCCGGAGAATACTTTCGGTAATTCTACAACCTGTGGACCCATTTCATCCTTCAGAGTAATTTTCTCACTATATCCATCATCACCGGTGAGGTTAATCGTCTTTACCCGTCCATTCTCAACGCAATGCACATCCGATCTCTGGTAACCATTCCAAACTTTGATTGATTTAATTTTTTGAGATTCGTTAAAAGTAAAATTGATAGATACTCCTTTTGAATTATCAAGCGAAGCATAAGAGTATTCGTATCTTGAATCAAATAAATTCATCACGCCATAAGAAGCTTCGGGCTTTCCAGTTTCTGAAGCAACTACGGTTCCTTCGATTATCCGCGGAGACTTTACTTTAAATTGTTTTCCTTTCTCATCATATAAATGAACAGAGGCAAGACATATATTTGAATTCTTGGAAAAATTAAAAGTAACCGAGCGAGCAGTCACAGGCGTAGAAAAATCATACTTTGCAACTTTGCCATCTTCTTTCATCGTCTGAATCATTTCATCGAAATTGATATACATATCAATACGTGATTTAAAATCGTCTCCACAGGAATTTACTTCGACTTTAGAAAGTTGCACGGCTTCATCGAGGTATACATGAAACTTCACAAACTCAGCATTAGCCTCAGGCATCCACTTGGAATCGTTAAGAGCAAGAAACGGTAACCCATTTTGCATAGAAGTAGCGGTCACCATTGAAATAGAAATTTCCTTTTTGCACGCGACAAGAAAGAATAGAATTGTTAGTAAAAATAGTTTTTTCATTTTAAATTATCTCCTCGGAAATATTACATCTAATCTCTCAGGTTTTGGATGGAAAGAAAAATAGTCAATTGGAAATTTAAGGCATTTAAAACAAATTCTTCATTTCCAGGTTGATCTCTTCTACTTTTTCTCGGGCTTTAATAGCAAAGTCAGTTCCATTAGAATTAAAAATAATCGAGCGAGACGAATTAATTAATGAATTACGAGCGCATACTTTCATTATATCTCCTAGATTTCCCCCCTGGGCGCCGTAGCCCGGAATTAAAAAGGCAAGCTCAGGAAATGCATTTCGAATTTGCGCGAGTTCTTCGGGGTGCGTCGCCCCTACTACAATTCCAACTTGGTCTTTATATTTCTCATTTAGCGACTTACTAAAATTAGCCACTTCCTCATAAAAATTCTTTCCGGTGGAAGTTTTGATTTTTTGTAAATCTTTAGATGCGGGGTTAGAAGTGAGGCAAAGCAAGAAAACCGCATTATCTTTGTATTCTAAAAATGGCTCAATACTATCGCCACCCATGTAAGGAGAAAGAGTAACCGTATCTACTTTCAAATCTCCGAAGTAATACTTGGCGTATTCCTTTGCAGTATTTGCCAAATCCCCCCGCTTCACATCAGCAACAATAGAAACATGCGGATAATTAGAAGTTATGTGCTGAACTAGGTTTTCAAATTGCTCAATTCCTTTGTATCCAAATCGCTCAAAGAAAGCAATGTTAGGTTTATAAGCAACTACTATATCATGCGTTGCATCAATAATTTCTTTGCAAAAGGCAAACAATGCTTTGTCGGAAGTTTTAATACTTGCAGGCAACTTCTCCCATTCGGGATCAAGCCCGAGACAGAGTAGAGTTTTCAACTCGTTAGATCGGTTTGTGAACTTATCGTAAAATTTCATTTATAAAGTATCCATCCAGTTTTCATAAGTTATAATTTTTCATGCACCAGGCGGTTTATGAAGAAGCTTCTTTCCAATATCTAAAACACCGCGCTCCATTTCCACGACAGAAATATTTTTAGCGATGAGTTTGTTTCTAAAATATTCAATAGCTAGGTGATTGTCTATTAAATCTCCACAAGTAAATATATCTAGCGCACAGTATCCATACTCAGGCCAGGTATGAATGGCAAAATGAGATTCTGCGACAACGGCTATTCCCGTTATGCCGTGAGGGCTAAACTTATGAAAGACAGTTTTGACAAGAGTAGCACCGGAAATTTTAACAGCTTCAATCATGATCGTTTCAACCAATTCCTGGTTGTTTATAATCTCTCTATCGCAGTCATATAGTTCAATAATCGAATGCTTACCTAAAGCGTTCATTATTTTGCATCCCTATGCAATAATACATTGAATTTACGATTATATATTACGCAAAACATTCTTTTCTCTGCGCCTCTGTGTCTCCGTGGCAAATCTTTTACTCTACGCCTTCAATCCAAATTTGCGTTTCAACAATTTCGACGCATAAGCCCAGGCAAGCTTTAAAACTTTTTTGTTAAAAGAAGAATTAGAAAAGATGTAGGTAATAGGGATTTCCCTCACACTGCCACCGTTGGAATATGTTAAATACAAAGCTTCCATATGAAAGTCAAATGCTACCGATTCTAACTGAGCATTCGCAATTCGAGTAAATGCTTCTTTTGAATAACGCCTGTAACCCGACGTGCAATCGCTTAGATTTGGACCCAGTAGATGAAATACGCTCTTAGAGAGGCAATAGTTAATTACCCGTGCTGCTCCAAAAGAAATAAACCTGCGATAAATAGGAACCCCCTCTACTTTCGCCCGCTTTCCAATGACTAAGTCATTTGGCGGATAGTTTAGAAATTTTGGCAGCTCATCAGGATTATGCGACATCCCCGCATCCATCGTAATCACATAATCATATCCATGCTCAAGTGCAAATTTCATCCCGTCTTGCACTCCCCCCGGTATATGCGTGTTCTTCTCGTGTCTAACAGTAAATAGCCGGTTGTGGTATGCCATCTGTAAGCCTTTGATTATCTCCGGTGTCTTGTCCTTAGACGCGTCATCGACTACGCATACATCCGCATGTTTCACCGCGCCGTGAATTACCTGCGCGATTGTTTCTTCTTCGTTATAAGCTGGAATTACGATTAGGGTTTTCATAAAGAGTGTTTACCAAATCCAAATTGATTCATTGCTAGTTTAATTAAAAGATTATAAGTTTTCGCATTGGGTTGCTTCGGCTTACGAAATAAAAAATGTTCATAGTTTTCTATGATAAAAAGCCTCCAAGCATAAAACGGTTTTTCCTTTTTTGTTTCGGCAAAGAAATTTTCAATAGTTCCGTTAAAGTAATCAAGCCTAGCATTAAAATCAGATTTGGAATATTTTGTAAAGGAAGTAAAATGCTTATCCAAATCCCGTTTTAAATTATTTAATAAAGGAAAACGTAATATAAATAAATCATCTCTATTTAATTTACAAGTTTCAATAGTGTATTTCATTCTAGCATTACGAGATTTTAATTCGGCTTTTTTCGTAAAAATCAAATACGGTTTTGGATTTTCAAATTCAGGATTAATAAGATGCGGTTTTTCAGATAAAAAATATTCTTTAACCTTATCGTGTAAATTTTCAAGTGACTCATTAGAATAAGCTACTCTAGAATTTTCCTGAATATCAAAAAAAGTAGATTTTGGCATATTGCATTGTTTGCATGACCAAAGTAAATTTCCCCAACTAAAGGCTAACCAAAAGTAACCGTCATCTGATAGATGGCTTTTATTGAATTGTGAAGTCTCCAATATTCTTTTAATATTAGAATTTAAATCTGTCCTTTTTAAAAGACTTTTCATTTTACCTTTTGGTCTATAATGCTCAACTTCACCATACTGGTCAGTCAATGACTTTTCACAATACGCGCATTTTGATTTATAAATTGCTTTCAATGCAATTTTAACGTCTCCGTGATTATACTTTCCCTGTTCGAAAAAACCTTTTGATTTATTATTTTCAAAAGCATCCTTAACTTTTTGAGAATTTAAACTAGCTGGAATCTGTGATGGATCTTTATCGATCTTTATCATTTAACATTCTCTAATTTATCCAACTCTTCGATTGCCCATTTTTGGATTTCCTCTTCATTCATGATACCAGGATTTTCCTTCATTCTCTGAGCAATTACTGTATGAATTTGTTTGTAAATAAAATCATCACTGCTTAGATTTTCTAACTTCCTCTTATTAAATGATCTCGATGCCATCGTCTCCAAATCAAAAAGTGGAGAGGTAATCAGACTATTAGCCACATATTCGGAAAGATCAGTCACAGGCTCACTAATTTTTGTAATACCTTCTTCTTTATACACTTTATAGATGACTGCATTGTCTGACGCTCCCAGTATTACAATGGGACTATGCGTTGTAAAAAAGAATTGTATATTTGGAAACCATGCTCTGAGTTTACTCACAATTTTATTCGCCCATTTTGGATGAAGATGAAGGTCGATTTCGTCGACGAGAACAATGGCTTGATAACCAAGAAGCATTTTTCCCTCAGAATTTTTTTCGGGTTTAATGTTAGGTTGCCTCTCAGCAAGTCGCGATAGTAAATCACAAACCCAAGTCATTACGGATTTATAGCCTTCGGAGAGTTGGTCAAACTGAATACTATCTGAGTTCTTTTCTTTAAAGGTAACTCTATCTGCCCTTACTTCTATTTTTAAATCTTTGCCTTCGCCTAATAAATTTATTAGTATTTCCTTTGCTACCGGTAACGCAATAGTATCCGCAGGAATTTTGTTTTTCTCATTTTCCAAATCTTTAGTGTACAAGTATTGAAGCCATTTAACTGGGTTATTTAAATAACAATTTGAATCAAATAAAGTCATGAATCCAGTTTCATCTTTCTTATCTGAATCATTTCTACTTCTACTGACTCCGTATGCGTAAATATTTTTTATGAATTTTTCTTCTTCATTAGAATTATTTTTACTTGAAAGAGAGTCTTCGAATTTATCAACATACTTGTAAATATTTTTCAATCCATCACTTTTTAATTTTAACAATAGTGGTTTATTTGCCTTTTTATTATTTAAACGCATATTATTATCAAGAATTTGATTTATGAATTCGATATTCTTTGACTCTATAGAATTCATTTTCGCTGATAATAAAATAGACTGTAGAATTAATGTTTTGCCATCCCCATTTTCACCTAGTAAGTAAATCTCCCTAGATGGGTTATCACTGTTATTCTTAATATTTGCATTTTCTATACTGAAAAAATTTTCAATGTTGACTTCTTTAATATAATCCATTTCAATTTCATCGGTTGGCAAAGAAGATTCGGTTTTGATATTAAAAATTTTTAAACGATCAGCGTCTCGCTTTACTTCCAGAAGCGCATTAAACCAATTACCCGCGCCTTCTCCTCCCGGTGCTTTCCCATAATAAAGAGTTTTATCAGAGTCCAATTCCCATTCAATTCCAATTTCGCCCTCTGATTTTTTATCAACGTTTATTACCTTGCCTAAAGCAAATATAGTTAAATCATATCTCCCACCTAAAGATTTAAGCGCAAACTTATCATTAACCTTAATATTCTCAATTAACCTGTAGCATTCTATAGCGGCTGGTGTTTGGTCATCGTGAGTCCAACCAACTCTCCAGCGTTTCTCTTTTATAAAGTCTTCATATTGACTTTCATTGCCCCAGTAAAAACCACCTGCCCAGTATTGTATTTCATTATCTTCTACCATAAATATCTCCTAACATCTACAGGCTAATTTCTATTACCCTAAAAGCTTATCTCTACTATTAGTCACCTCGACTTGTGGTGAGTTTGCCGAATCCATACAATTTTTGCCATCTCATAGTAACTGGAAAACATATTTTATACTCAATCAATCATTCGAATCAAAGCAAAAATCACTCAGTGACCATCCCCGCGACAAAGATCCATAAACCAAATCCCATCCGTGCCCATCGGTGGTAATCTTTTAAAAACCCCTCTGTGTCTCCGTGCCTCTATGGCAATAATTCTTACTTCTTAATCTCAAACACAGATCGATTTTCTTGAATCCACTGGAGAAGGCGTGTTATCCCCTCGTGAGGTTTGATTTTAGGGTTAAAACCGAATTTGCGCGCCATGTTTATATCGCAGATGAAATAACGCATATCACCCGGGCGCTCTGCTTCGAAGATTATTTCTTGTTTACGACCTAGAATTTCCCCAATCATGTAGATACATTCTAGAAGGGAAATTTTGTGCTCTTTTGCACCACCTATGTTGTAAGTGCCGGAAATTTGGTTTTGGAAAAAGTTAAAATAGCTTTCTGCTCCATCAGATGCGTGGAGAATATCGCGTGTTTGTTTTCCAGTTCCGAAGATACGAAGAGGTAAACCAAATACAGAACGAATTGCAAAGTTTGCAACCCAACCATGGTCTTCTCCGCCAAATTGACGTTCGCCGTAGATTCCGGTAAAGCGAAATGAGGCAGCGGATACTCCATACATGTCGCGGTAAGTTTGCACATAATGCTCGGCAGCCATCTTAGATGCGTGTAACGGGGAAATTTTCCCAACCATCACAGGTTGCGTTTCCGGAATTTCTACCGGATTACGCACATAAGCCGTTTCCCCTTCAGTCAGTGTATCATTGATTGAATTCCCATATACGTGAATGGAACTCGTATTTACAATTGGAATTTTTCTTTTTCTAGCTGTTTCCAATACGTTGAATGTTCCAACAACGTTAGTCGTCATATCTAGCTCTGGGTCTTCCCAAGAAATAGTCATCGCCGGTTGTGCCGCAGTGTGGATAATAAAGTCACAGCCTTCTGTTCGGTCGAGTAGATGCTCGCTATTACGAATATCTCCTTTTACCATTGTCACGCCTAATTTTTTTAAATAATTCCAATTGAAATCTCTTGTGGCATCTGTTCCGTAGCCGGTGCGTTTTAATTCATACTTGGTCATGCTGTCATAACTTACAACATCCCAACCTTTTTTGATAAACGACTCGCATACATGCGATCCCAAAAATCCACATCCACCTGTTACTAATACTTTCATAATTACCTCTTAAAAAATTCTATTTATGATTTTTTACAATACTTTACAAACAATGAATCATTTCTAGATGACGAGTAAATGACACCGCGAGGATTATCTATAATTATTTTATTCTTAAAATCTTCTCGCAGTGCTTTATCTTCTGAACATAATATCCTAGCTTTACTAACTCTTGCTAAAGCTAGAACATGCTCATCATCAGATTCATATTTCATTTTTTTTACATTTAAAATCTCGCTATCTATTCTATTTCGCGCGATTTTCTCTGTTCTTCCGGCTTGATCTAGCATTCTAAGAATGCCTGCAACTTTGCCATTACCTTCTAATTCATCTAACAATTTTCCACCATAGACTAATTTAGCTTTACCGCTGAGTAAATTTGGTAAAACATTTTTATAATTATTTCCACTTCCAACAAATACAATCGCAGCAACATTATTGTCTACAATCAAACACATTTTCTAGTCGCCCCTGCGAAGAAGTTTTAAACCCTCTTCCATAAAAAAATTTCTATAACCTGCTGGGGCATTCGTAATATTTCCGAGATTATCTAATTTTAAGGGGTGAATCTTAGTTATCCCCTTCTTCATTTCAAAATAAAGAATAGTTACATCCTCTGCTTTGATTTTCTTTTCAGCAACTTCCATTCGAACTCTATCAATCAAATAATCGCTATGTGTTTCAATTACGAAATTCTTCTTTGCGATCTTGTTTACATCCACAAAAAAAGAACCAAGAGCAGCTTGCGCACGAGGATGAAGATGAACTTCTGGTTGTTGAAGGCAAATTAGCTGTGTTTTATCGCTTAAAATACTTTGAATCAAGATTGGTAAAGATTGACTTAGCCCGTAACCTACATCAATTATATTTCGTGCAACGCCGGATAATCCAATTTGTATTTGAAAAGGGTCATTTAATTTGCTACTTTTGCCCAATCTATTAATTTTTAAATCTTTGAATAAATTGGATTCTTTTCCAAATCTTAGAATAGATTGAAATAATTTTTCTTTATTCTTTCCTTCATAGATTAATTTTGAAAGTATATAAGGAATATGCTCTCCTTCTGGATTGAAAATTTCATTTCCTATGTCATAAGTCCTCTTAGGCTTCACACGAATAGGCGCAATGGATAAAGATTTGAGAAAATAATTTCTCATCCCTCGAATTAGATCAGCAATATAACGACCGACCTCATAAGTGTTCGAGATAACTTTTTCAACGTCTTCCTGATTATCATTAAGTTTTCTATCAATTAAATTATTTATAACTGTTATAAATCTAGCTTCGGAATCAAATAAATTATCACCGCTATCAACCGTATATTTAGTTGCTAATTCAATTTCGAGTCCAGCTATATTCAAATTAATTTCAAAATAACACTCTGTGAAACTTTTATTATATTTAGCTTCTATAGTTCCTTTTTTACTTTGAATAAATATATTCGATAATCTAGGCACCGAAAATTTATCTGATGAATATTTCATTTGCCATTCAATATATTCTTTGTGATAAGTGTTCATTAAATCGATCTCAAAGCCTATTGAAAAAAAATCTGATCTATCTTTGTTACCAAAATTTGTAGCGATAGTTTCAAAATCGCCGAGATTATATGGGTCTTTATTAAAATTCGGGACATAAGGAAACTCTCTATCTAAAGCTAACGACAAAGCTGACATTAACGTCGATTTGCCTGTACTGTTTTCACCAACGAGAAGAGTGATCGGTTTAATTTCTATCTCGTGCAAACCTTTGAAGCTCCGAATATTTTCCATCGTTAGCTTCATAATCATTCATCCCCTTTTTTATTCTTTCTATCTTCTCTTTTTTTCTTGAACGCAATCTTCATAATAGCCGCTGCATCGTTAAACGCATCTTTCCATTTATAGGGCTGTGATTCCACAGGCTTAAAATAAGAAATTGGAATTTCAATACAACGCATATGAGCGCGAATAATTTCAATCATCATCTCGACTGTGTAAGTTTTTCCTTGCACTTCGAGTGAGGGCTTAATCCTGTTATACGAATCTTTCCAGATAGCCATATAAAGGCAATTAACATCTGTAAAGCGCGGTTCCTGATTCCACCAGAGAACTTCGATGAGTTTACCCATCGCTAAGTGAATGAATCGCGGAAGCGGTTTTAAATTAGAGCCCTGCTCTATCATCTGCCTAGTAGTGCGAGTGCCCACAACCATATCACAGTCTTTCATATATTCTAAAAGTTTTGGTAAATCTTTAGAGCGAAATGCACCGTCAGGCGAAACAATAATCGCAATATCTCCCGTAATCCGATTGAACCCCTGGCGAATTTGAACACCTTCGTATTCTTTTTTTTCGCCGTAAAAATAATGCTCTATTTGGGTCTTAAAAGATTTTGCTATATCAACTGTCGCATCCGATGACTCTGCATCGACGACTAGAATTTCATGCACCTTGTCTTTGAAATCTACGATGACATCGGAAATAGAGCGCTCGTTATTATGCGTTGGTATGATGAGAGAAATTTTATACTGGTTAAATAAATCATTTCGAACTTCGTAAACTGCGTAGTGATAATCCTGCATAGAATTGATATTAAAATAATCACATTGAACCTCTGTCGCATACACTTGCTTAGTCTCTTTTGCCATCAAGTCAATTACATCGGTTATTTCTATTACTCCGCTCTTTGGAGATGGTGGGGTTTTTTTGAAGAATTCAAAATAGGCAGGAGTAAATAGATACGAGCCAAGACCCAGCCATTCATTTGGCGGATCATTTGGCTTTTCCACAAGATTTTTAATTCGCATCCCATCTAATTCTACGGAATAATTTTTTCGAATCCGTGACATCACGGAAGTTTTTAAAATTCCAATCGATGCTACTAGCTTTTTATTATTTTTATATGTTTCTAGAAATTTTTCGTGGTTGGTTTTGTAATAGTATTCATCACCTAGAATTAGAATAAACGGCTCATTGATCTTAGCCTCAAGAGAAGCAACGTCAGACGCAAGACCATTTGTAGTCCATTCTACTGCTTCAATTACAATCTTAGGCTCTACATATTTTAAGGCTTCAATCTCCTCAAGCATCTGCTCTTTTAGATGCCCGACAAGAATATAAATTTTTTCGACTTTTAGTTTATAATGCAGAAGTTCAATATTTCTAAGTAGAATAGATTTATTTTCAATTTTAAAAAGAGGTTTGGGAATAAAATTAGTGCGCGGATATGCACGAGTTCCCTTTCCCGCCGCTGCGATAACACCTGTTCTAATTTTTTTCACGTTATTACTCACAATGGCAGAATTATATTTTTTGAAAGATGAGCGGAGTAACGTTGTCACCCCCAAAATTTTCTATCGGTGGTCTCAAAATGTTGAGATTCCCGATAGAAAATTTCGGGAATGACATATAATACTGGTTCATTTATAACATGTCGAACCATGGCTAATCTTATTTTTCCATTTTATCGTCTAGGAATTTTTGGATAGAATTTTTATCTTTTTCTAAACTATGTTTATGAATTCCTTCAATCGCAGCCTCTACAAGACTACCTATAAATAAAACACCAGATTTAACTTCAATATTGTAAACTCTTTCCGAAAATCCATCAGATGTTGAACGATAGACGCTATGTCCTGTGATGGTGACAGTCTTTTCATTTTTTGGAGGAGCAATTTTAAAATCGTGAGTGTTTGTTTCTGTGTTAAATGTTGATTCTTCTATGAGAGATGCATCATCAAGTAGTGGAACAAGAACAGGCGGAAGAGAAGAAGCAAGGCTAACTTTTCTTTTTTGAAAAATGAGATTGCCTTCTTTTTTTTCCTCTAGAAGAGTCACATTCTTTAGATCTGGAAATTTATCCAGATACTTATACCTATCTTCGCGGGCGCGTAGCAAATCAAAGAGCGAATAATTAAACTTATGCGTTACTGTATATTTCATTAAATTTTAAACCTTTTATAAATTACTTATTTTTTAGTTCAGAGAGAATCTTGGAAGTATCTGCGCAATATTGTTATTAAACGCTAGCTCATGGATTTCATAACGCATGAATTTTACCAGAGGAAAAGAGCCAATTGTCCTCTCTGCATCCTTTTGCGTATCTGCATTTACCACTGTCCAAATTCTTGCTCTGTCCATAGATAGGGAATAACTGTTTAGAATCCCACGACCCATGAGCCGGTTGACTTGACTTCTCTGGTAGGGAATCAAAGACATAAATTCTTCAGAAAGATAATCCGGTAAGGTTATGTCGACCATGTATTGATTCATAAATGATTTCTCCTAAAATGACTGGGACTTAAATCCCATTGGTATCGAATAAAAAAACCTGTCAAGGGTAAATCGCAAGATTTTGTCATTTCTTAACTGTTTCCCTATACTCCAAGTATTTTGCCATAATCACAGTTACATATTTATAAGGTTCAATTCCTCTACAATACCCATAGCGAACTCCATACCCATTATAATAAGCTGGGTCGGATAATAGTAACATAGCCTCAGCGACATTCTTGTCCCACTTAGTCGCATTCTTATTTCGAAATCTTGCAAGGGTCATCGCATCAATCACATGTCCCTGTCCCGCGTTATAGGAAGCTAGAACAAATTTTACTCGCTCTTCATCATCCTTGATTGTCTTTTGCCAAATTCCATCTAAATATTTGAGATGCTTCACACCAGCAGTAATATTTTTTCGAGGATTGTTGATTTCTCCAATACTTACACCTAAACCTTGAGCGGTTTCTGGCATTAGCTGCATGAGTCCACTTGCACCCATCCACGATTTTGCATTTGGATTAAATTTTGATTCCTGGTGAATGATTGCGGCTAATAACCTCCAGTCCCAACCAATCACCGCAGCATTCTCTTTTATAATTTCATCAAATGCGGATAAGTGGGATTTGTTCTTAGGCTTGGATTCAATTTTTAAATCCTGCATATGATTTCTGGACTTGCGGTAGTATTTGTCTTGCACTTCTGTAATCTTAGATTGATTTTTTTCAATCCACTCGTTGATATATTGCAAAAGTTCAGGAGAATTTCGCCTAACGACCCAGGCAATCTTTTGCGGAAAACTTATCGGGAGGCTAATGTCTAACTCACTATAATATGCATTATTGATAAGAGCAGTCTGTTCATCAGCAATAGTATAATCAATTTCACCGCTGTATACTTGTTCGATAAGTTCGTCAGTCGTAATGTTATCGGGAATGGTTTTAATGTTAATCGTTCCGCCGAGTTCTTCTTGTAATTTTTTTAGTCGGTTGTGATAATCGGAATTAGCCCGCACATGAACTGTCTTTCCAATCAAGTCAACGGTATTATCAATGTATTCAGTAATTTTTTTGCGAACTACAAATCCTTTTTTTCTTTGAACCAAAACTTGCGTCGTAGTCATCAAGTGCTCTGTAAATTTGAGTTGTCGTCCTTTCTCACGCGTCACAATGGTATTAGCCGCTATTAAATCCCCTTCGCCGCTGTTTAGCATATAATCGAGATTAGCCAGATCATTCGAAGCCTGAATGTCTAACTCAACTCCTAGATCTTTTGTCATTAATTTCAAAAGTTCGTATTCATAACCAATCGGTTGGTCTTTGTAAATGAAATAACTATTCGCGTTGTAAGATGTGATAACTTTTAACTTTCCCCGTTTTTTAATTTCTTTCAGACTGAGCCGATTCATCTCCTCCCAAACGGCAATGCAGGAAAGATTTAAGATAATAAACACAATGATGGAGCGTGACAGAATTTGTTGCATACGTTTAATTAAATTAGAAATCCAATCCTATATTGTAAAGAAATTTATTTTTGAAAATTAAAAGATTACCGCCGATGAACACGCTGTTATAGGGGCACCTCGATACAAAATCCGCATTCCTAATAACGTGCAGACCTTTTTATTCTAAAGCGGATTTCACACATTCGACAAACTCAGTGCACCGCTCGGTGACCGGATTTTTTAGTATTGAGTCACTTTTACTATTTCTAATACAGAGTAAACCTAAACGATAACGTTCGGTCAACGAGTGATTTTTGCAGATAACTAGATGCTGCTACCGTTGGTAGAAACTAAATATAATGAACTGCAAAAATTGTATCGAGGTGCCACGACTATTGAGAATTTTTTAATTCCTTCTCAATGATAGCGTCAAAGAAGTCGTAGCCCCTCGCACCTACGATCAGTTTCCCGTTGATGATGAAAGTTGGCGTTCCTTTGATTCCTAGTTTTTTTCCTTCTTTCAAGTCTTCTTGGATTTCGGAAATTATTTTCTTTTGGAGTTCTGGATTTTCCATGCAGGCTTTCCATTTTTTTTCATCGATGCCATTTTCTTCGACGAAGGAAATTAGATTTTCTTTTTGGAGGCTGCGGTAATTATCAAATAGCGTTTTGAAATGCGACCAGTATTTTGCAGGCTGAACTTGCAATACACAATTAGCAGAAATATGAGCTTGGAAAGCATCTTCGTGAATTTCTTGTAAAGGAAAATCTTTGAACACCCAAAAGATTTTCTTCCCATATTTTTCTCGAAGCCGAGCTGAGTCAGCTTGAGACTTATAACAATAATGACATTCAAAATCAGAGAATTCAAACACAGTCACTTTAGCAAATTGATTTCCAATCGTTGGCTCTTCATCAAAAGAAATTTTTTTCCAATCTACTTTTTTAAATTCTAATTCTTTCATCTCTACTTTTAAATTTACTTCTTGCACAATTTTATACCAGGCAATTCTATTTAAAATTTTGTTACGCTCTCCACTCACTGCCTCCACTCCAAAGTTTTCCATTCCAGCAGGTTTGTATTTATTATAATAAGGTTGCAATTCTTCATCGGAAATATCACTCGCTATTTTTGCCTGATATTCTCTTACATTTTTTTCTCCTCTAGATTTTGCATGATCGTCTAGCATCTTGTAGTCTTCTTTAGAATTTAAAACTTGTAAAATTTGTTTTTCAGAGGGAAGAAACAAATCCTTCTTAGCCGCAACTTCGACTTGGTTTGGTTTCTGACAATAAAGCACCAATAAAGCTAAAACCGTATAACTCACCTTACGCAAAGTGAGCCCTGCGTCTGCCGAAGGTTTACATCCAAACTCAATAGCTTTTTCTAATATTCTTACTTTCACTTTAAATTTCATAAATTTCCTTTTTGCGTAATACAAAATACTAAAAGATTTTTGAGCGAAAAGAAATCAAACTAAATCTGAAAAAATATCTTGCAATTCTTGTTTTGAATCAAAATATAAAACAATGAGCGAAACTACTTTTTTTTCTAAAGACAATAGAGGCTTAGAGCCCTTTGATATTAGCAATTACCACGGTGTGAATGGGAAAAACTTCTTCGATGAAGATAGACTCTTACATCATCTGCTAGACAAATATGCAAAAGACTACGAAGCATCTCATAAAGAAGAAATGCTAAAACATATTCGCGGCTACGGTGAATTAGTCGGTGGAGTTTTAAATAAATTAACTGAAGCGTGTCACAAAGAAGGAAAATACGGTGAAGTCATTCATTATGATAGAGTAGGAAATAGAATCGACAAAGTCGTTTACTCGGAAGAGCAAGTTGCCTCAAGAAAAATTTCTTACGATTACGGAATTGTAAACTTAGACTTTCATCGAAACTGGAAACATTCTTTTACTACGCTACACAAGCTAACACTCGCTTACCTCGCCAACCAAAACGGCGAAGGAGGAGTCACCTGCCCTCTCGCCATGACAGATGGAATTATCATTGCGATTAAAGCACTTGGAACAGAGGAACAAAAGAAAAAATTTCTACTGTTAGTCGCCGGAGAGCATAGTCATTCTCATTTCATGGCGGGACAATATGTGACAGAGCGTGTGGGCGGCTCAAACGTTGCTGCAAATCGAACAATCGCAAAAAAACTTCCTAACGGCAAATGGGTATTAAACGGAGAAAAATGGTTTTGTTCTAACCCTGGTGATTTATGGGTAACGACTGCAAAGATAGAGGGAACCAATACTATAGGGATGTTTCTTGTCCCCAGAATCAAAGATGATGAAACGCTTAATGGCTGTTATATCCTCCGCAAAAAAGACATCATCGGCTCCCGTGGAAAAATTACAGTCGAGACAGTCTACCAGGATTTAGAAGCAGAAGAATTAGGCAGAGTCACTCACGGACTTGCTAACCTTGTAAAATACGTAATCAAAACTTCCCGCATCCATTTGTCATTAGCCGCACTTGGAATTGCTAGAAGAGCGCTTATGGAAGGACATGCATACGTTCAATCGAGAGAAGCTTATGGAAAAAAAGTAATCGAATTCCCTTCCATTCAAAAACAGCTCGCGGAAATGAAAATTCTACAATCCGCCTGCACTCTAGTCGTATTCAAAAACGTAAGCCTACTCGATTCAGAAAGTCCTCTCATGCAAATTCTAAATCCACTTATGAAGTATATAACATCTACTCATGCAACTTGGATTTCCAAACAAGCGATTTTACTCCATGGCGGCAACGGGATATTAGGCGACTTCTCTTGTCTTCCACGTTTACACAATGACTCAATCATCAATGAAACATGGGAAGGGACACACCAAGTCATTTCCGAGCATGTAATGAAAGCATTTTCCAGACCAAAAGCGCAAATAGCTTATTATGCGGAGTTAGAAAAAAATATTTCTGGTGTAGAAAAATATCCATTTCTAATTTATGCAAACGAAAGTTTTAAAATTCTAAAAGCCAGGCTTGAAACTATTTTTAATTCCAACGATGAAATGTATCTAGAAACAAACCGTATTTCTATTTGTGATTCTATTTATAATCTCTATGCACTGAGTGAATTTATTGCAGAGGCAATTTCTTTTCACAAAGAAACAGCAGTCTCTCATATGGCAAATGGTTTTGCTGAAATTGCCGTTCGCGGCAAAGAAGGATTATGCGACCAACACGGAATTTTCCAGAACTCAGAGATACTAAAATGGATAATTGAATACTAGTGAAAAACTTTCAAAGATTTCCACCGAGGGCTATATGAGTCGAATTTTTTTTGGATTTCTCTGGCTGACACTTTCTATTTCTCTCGGCGTATGGTGGACTGTGATGGGACTCAAGCAAGCAAACCAAGTAGCGGAATTAAAATCGTATCTTGGTGCGCGTGAAGAAAGTGTAGCCACACTCGAAAGACAGAGCAGGATGATTAAAATGGAAGGGGGATTTTTTATGTTCCTCTTAATCGTCGGCGGCTCGACTTTGATTTTTCTTTCACAGAAAGATTTAGAAAGAACACAAATGCTGAAAGACTTCTTTGCAACACTCACTCACGAAATGAAAACGCCGTTAGCATCACTGCGGCTACAGGCAGAAAGCCTCGAAGAAGATCTAAAGAATAAAAAAACAAAAGCAGTGCTTAACCGCTTAATTGATGATTCAAAACGACTCGAACTTCAAATGGATAAAGCTCTTTACTTAGCCGCACTCACAAGAAAAGAAATTCTGTATTTAGAAAAGGTAAATTTATCTGAAATACTAAATCAGATTACTTCTTATTATCCGTTCGCGCAAGTTCACACTGTAGAAAATTCTTTTGTATCTATAGATATTCGAGCCTTTGAAAGTGTAATAAAAAATCTAATCGAGAATGCAAATAATCATGGTAAGGCGTTAAAGGTTTTATTTAAAATAGAAAAAAAACCTTCTCATGCAAAAATTACAGTCACAGATAATGGTCTTGGATTCACAGGAAATACCAGGCAGCTAGGAAAACTTTTTTATCGACATAGTACGCATAGTGGAAGTGGAATTGGACTTTACCTCGTAAAAAATCTAATTTCAAAAATGAATGGTCGTGTACATTTTTATAATTCTAACTCAGGCTTTGAGGTTACTATAGAATTACCGGCAGAGGCTGCTTCTTGAAAACACCAAAGCTACTTCTTGTTGAAGATGATACTTCTCTCGCTACTACTCTTAAAGAAAGACTCACCAAAGAAGGCTACAGCATTTGCTGGGTAAATACTCTTGCGAAAGCACGGGCGGAATTAAAAACTACCAATCCAAATTTAATTATTCTAGATGTGGGGCTTCCCGATGGTTCCGGCTTTGATTTAGCACAAGAGCTTTCTGAGAAGAATGCGCAAATTCCTTTTTTATTTTTGACAGCCCTCGCAGGAGCGCCCGAAAGACTAAAAGGATTTGAGCTAGGCGCAGAGGAATTTATCCCCAAACCATTTCATCTAAAAGAACTTCTACTTAGAGTCAAACATGTATTAGACGCTCATAAGCATGTAAGAGATTCTCTCCAAAAGAAAATTTTGTTTCATGGATATGTAATTGATTTCGAAAGCTACCAGATTTTTACCCCGGATGAAAAAACGATTTCACTTTCCGCGAGGGACTCAGGACTGCTACAACTTTTAATCAATGAAAAGCACAGGGTTGTGAGTCGTGATGAAATTTTAGACCGTCTCTGGGGCGAGGAAAATTTTCCAACGAACCGAACGATTGACAATTCAATTGTTCGACTCAGACAATCCCTTGGAAAACATGGACTTAAAGCCATCAAATCCATCCGCAGTGTTGGTTATAGATGGACAGGAGAAGAAGGAGAACTCAGTGGCGAGTGAACGTTTTACAAATGCATTAAATTATAAGGAACAAAATATTCCCCCAATTTGGATGATGAGGCAAGCCGGTCGTTATCATTCCCACTACCAAAATCTTCGCGCAAAGTATTCCTTCATGGAACTCTGTAAAATTCCTGAAGTCGCAGCGGAGGTTGCACTCGGTCCCGTACAAGATTTTGATTTTGATCTTGCGATTTTATTTTCCGATTTGCTTTTTCCTTTAGAAGGTTTGGGTATGGGATTAAAATATACCGACCAGGGACCAAGACTCGACTGGCATTTAGATGCGACTAACTTCGATAAGCTGCGATCAGTAGAAGACGCAATGGAGCTTATCGAATTCCAAAGAGAATGTGTAAGACAGACTCGCGCCCTCATCCCACAAAATAAATCTCTCATTGGGTTTGTAGGCGGCATATGGACGTTATTCACATACGCAGTCATCGGCAAACACGACGGTAGCCTCACACAGGCAAAAGTTTTGACAGAGACTCGTAAAAAATTTTTTCCTTTGATGCAAGAAATTATCATTCGAAATATTCAATTGCAATTAGACGCCGGAGCCGAAGTCGTTATGATATTTGACACTGCTGCGGGCGAACTATCAAATGCAATGTTTGATGAAATTGTATTTCCCTATGTAGATGAAATTTCTAAGCGTTTTCCAAAGAAAATTGGATATTACTCAAAAAATACAACCGACACGGCAGTGCGAAAAATTCTCACTCTACCTAATCTCGCCGGAGTTGGCTTTGACCACAGGCTACCGCTTGTTAAACTCATCCCTGAAAATACATTCGGATTTACACAGGGAAATTTCGATCAATCCCTTTTGTTCTTAGAAACCTCAGAATTTAAGAAAGTTTTAAAATCTTACATCACCGATATAAAGAGATTATCCCCCAAAGAAAGAACCGGCTGGGTGTCGGGACTCGGTCATGGAGTCTTACCAAAAACTCCAGAGGCTAATGTCAAATTATTCGTAGAAACTATAAGAGAGGAATTTGCCTAATGGATAGATCCAAACTAATTACAAAATATGATATACCTGCACCGCGTTATACCAGTTATCCGACGGTTCCGTATTGGTCAGAAGATCCTACAACGGAAGAATGGCTAGACGCAATTCGAAAATCTCTTGAGCCGGAGTCTGCGGCTATTTCTCTTTACCTGCATCTTCCATTTTGTGAAACACTTTGCACATTCTGCGGCTGTAATACTTCTATCACTAAAAATCATTCCGTAGAAGAGCCGTATGTTGCTAATATCCTAAAAGAATTTCAAATGTATTTGGACAAAGTTCCAGAATTAGCAAAGCGTCCACTGAAAGAATTACACCTAGGTGGAGGAAGTCCAACCTATCTTTCGAGTGATAATTTAAAAGCACTACTCACCCCTATTCTATCCAAAATGAACGTGATGAAAGATCCTAGCTTTGCAATTGAAGTAGACCCGAGAAGAACTCGAAAAGAACAACTCGAGACTCTACGTGCATTGGGGTTTAACCGTATTAGCCTCGGTGTGCAGGATTTTGACCCGGAAGTGCAAAGACTTATTAACCGCACTCAACCTTTTGAAAAAACGAAATTTGTAACAGATACCGCACGCGAACTCGGATACAACTCTGTAAACTTCGATCTCATTTACGGACTACCAAAACAGACGAGTGAATCCATGGCGGATACTATCAATCAGACGCTCACCTTAAAACCAGACAGGATTGCATTTTATAGTTATGCTCATGTCCCCTGGATTAAAGCTTCGCAAAGACTTTTTACAGAAGAAGATTTACCACAGGGTAGTGACAAACGAGCATTATACGAAGAATCTAGAATTAAATTTGAGAATGCAAATTACAAAGAAATTGGAATGGATCACTTCGCACTCGCAACCGACAACTTATGGTTAGCCTACCAGTCCGGCACACTTCATAGAAATTTCATGGGATACACTGAATACAAAACAGATATTCAATTAGGACTCGGTGTGTCTGCGATTTCTGATAGCTGGGCTTGCTTTCACCAAAATGAAAAAATTCTAAAGAAATACCAGAAGCGACTAGATGCAGGAGAATTTCCAACGCTTCGAGGGCATAAATTAAACGAAGAAGATTTGCGACAAAGAAAATTAATTTTACAACTCGCGACGCAGTGGAAAGTAGAACTACCTGATTCTATTTTACAGGGAACGAAAGAATATTTAAACACAATGGAAGGAGATGGACTCATTTCTTGGAGTGGAAAAGAATTATCCATTGAAGAAGCGGGCAAGCCTTTCCTTAGGAATATCTGCATGAGTCTAGACTTGCGACTTCGAACAAAATCCCCTGAGACGAGAGTGTTTTCGCAGGCGATATAAATTAATTTAAATGATTGTAATCCATTGGTTCTTATGCTTTAATGATTAAAATTTATATTGGGAGAGAGAATCTGAATGAAAATCTATTCCATTTTTCTAATCACTCTATTCTTATTTAGCTTTCCTATTTTTTCGGAAACTATATTATTAAAAGGGAATGAATCGATTAGAGGAAAAATTAAAAACCAAAGTATAAATTCAATTAAAGTCGAAGTCAATGGGGCAATTGTTGAAATTTCTAAAGATAGAATTCTTAAAATCGTATATTTGGATCTAACGAAATCAGACGAAGCAAAAATTAGAGCCGAAGAAGAAAAGGCAAATGAAGAGTTACCTCCACTGAAAAAAGAAGAGGAAAAAAAGAATCGTGGCGAAGATAATACAAAACTAGCTGAAGAACAAAAAACTAAACCAGAAAGTATTGAAGATGCTAAGAGTAATTCTAAGGAAAATGTCGAGCCTCAAAACAAAGAACAGCAAACAGTAACTAAAGAAAAAGAAGAACCTGTTCAAAAAAACCATCCAAGCCGATTAGAGGTTACTCTGCGTTCTGCGCTAATACCAGGATGGGGACAATTTACAGAGAAGCGAAACTTTCCAGGTATAGCTTACCCGACTATTATACTAGGACTCAGTGGATTAATTTTAAATGAAAATAAAAAGCACCAAAATTCCATGAAGCAATACAATTCTTTTTCAAATCCAATCTTACTCGGTGGATTTATTCTAAATTCCACAGACCCGCCTTCTCCACCGGAAAATACTCTAATGTTATTTTATAGTCAGAGATCCTCAGCAAACAATAGCCACGTTGGAACAGCGAGAAATTTTAGTTATGCGCTCATTGGAATTTATTTATGGAATATTATTGATGCATATATATTTTACAATGAAAATGCATTTACAGAAAATAAGACAAGAGGATTCTATATGGACTACGAATTGAGAGCCTTTTCGAGTCAAATCTCTATTAGCCATTCTAGCTTACGTTATGACCAAGTGTACACTGGAGGCTATACAATTCGATATTGAGTTTAAATTTCACTTTTTTTCGATAAGATATTTGCAAAATGGAAAATGATTTGACAATAAAAAATAAAATGGAAGAATATATTTATGTCTGAATATTTAGGTCAAGTTCTTAGTTTTCATTGTCTTCAGCGAAATTCGTATGAAGTCAAAATTCTTATAGATACAAAGGATAATTTTAATAAGATCATGGACTATTACCAGCTTGAAAACCTAAATCATTATAATACTTATAATATAAGCATTGTATATTCAGACGATGAAGACATTCTAATGACGCCGGATGAGAACGCAAATGAATGCATGGTGGTATATGCTGATAATCTGCTAGAAGAGGTCATCGGCACTGAATCAGAAGCACTATGGCAGTGTGGTGCTATTATCGACAACCTAGTCTTTGATATCATTAATAGCTCAATGCTTAAGCCGCTCAATTCTAAAGATATAGAAATCGAAGAAGAGGATTAATCCTCTTCGTTTTGAATGAGTCTCGCTCCCGCTTGAAAAGAAATATAACTCCATATCCAGGTAACTAAAATAGAAACTTTATTTTTAAATCCTACCTGATAAAATAAATGTATAACTAACCAACCGAGCCAGCCGATGAGTCCGGATAACCGCAAGTTACCCATCTCTGCAACAGCGTCCATTCGACCGATAGTCGCCATACTTCCTTTATCAAAGTATTGAAACGGTTTACGCTCCTTACCCTTTAATTCATTCATGATTAAGTCCGCCACATAACGTCCCTGTTGCATCGCTACAGGTGAGACTCCTGGAAGTGGACGCTCTAGTCC
>JANYCR010000221.1 GCA_025360185.1 Leptospiraceae bacterium
AATCCATTTAGCATTCTTAAAAGTTTCGTTGGATTGTAAAAAGAAAAAGGCGACCCGATAGTAACTAAGTTTGCAATCCTATCTTCTTTAAAAGTTCCTATCCTGGTATAGACTACCATTCCACCCATGCTATGTCCTATCCAATTAACTTTTTCTGCTTTTGTTTTATCGAGTACATAGCTTATTGCCGCATCTACATCTTTAATTGCATAATCATCGAAACTATAATTGTATTTTTTGTCACCAAAGAATAGAGACGGTGTGCCTGCGTCAGTTCTGCCTCTTAGATCTAAAAGCCATACATCGTAGCCTTCCGAAATTAAGCGATAGACGATAGACTCTTCTTCTTTGATTTTAAAATAATTTCTATTGCCTACAAGACCATGACAGATTATCACGGGATATTTTTTTAAAGTTGTTTTATTTTTCGGGCTATGATGCTCTAGGGTTAAATCCCAGTTATCCGATGTTTTAGGGTGGTGAATTTCTCCATGTAAATTTATCTTTGCCGTGCAGGCGTAAGTATTTAAAATGATAAAAAAGATGGTCATTAAGAGGATATTTTTTTTGGAAGTCATATTTTTTTTCCTTTACCAAGACATTCAGTCGTTTAAGTTTCCGTTAAGATAGAGTAATTTTTCTTATAGGCTTTTATGAAATCAAATTTTCTAATTTTCTTATTTTTATTTTCCTTTTTCGCGTCTGTTTTAGCTGACGATGAGCCTTTAAAGAAGGCGTATTTACTCAATGTAAATGGAATTTCTATTTATAAATCTAAAGAGATAAACCAAAAGGTAGGCGTTCTAAATTATAAAGATGAGTTTGCTATTTCACAGTCTGATAAAGACGGGGCTTGGACTAAGATCATAACTGGCAATAAAAAAAGGTTTATTCGCAAGGTAGAATCGAGTAGGGCAGAGATTTTAATTTTTACTAATATACTTCTAAAATCCTATTTAGTCACAAAGAAAATAAAAAATCCAATTTTAGAAAAACCATTTTCAGACGCAAAGGTACTTTCTGAACTGGAACAATTTTCTATTTTAGAAGCCCTTGCTTATTCTTCGCCGACAGATAAATCAGAAGATTTGCCTGGATATAAAGAAAGATGGTATGAACTCTTACTTGCAGATGGTCGAAAAGGCTACGCCAAAGAAATAGGTGCTCTCTATGATTCGATTGAAAAAGCAAAGTTAGTTGCAGAAAAAAAACAAGTAGAACTTAGCGGCTACGCATTAGTAACCAATCCAGTTTACATAAAGGATATAGACAATAAAGAAAAAGAAGAGATCGTAGGAAAAAATGGACTTTCGAAGAAGGGAGAATTTTTGTATGTGAATGAATCTCGAGAAATTAAAGGAGTAAAATATTTTTACACTGTGATGAGTAACCCTTCCAGAAAATATAAAATGGAAGCAACGCCAACGGATTACGATGATATACCTCTAAGAGCATGGATTTCTGAAAAGGATGCTAAGTATTTTTCGCCTGCGGAGTTTAGTCGTTACACATTAGAAAATTCTACATACAAGAAAGATAAACTTTTACTCGAAGAAATTTTTGCGCAAAATGATAACTTGCCCCTAAACTTTTTAAATGTTTATATAAAACCGCTCGGTTCTAAAAATAAAAACTGGGAGTCTAAATTTTTTATAGCCTCTCTTTATACCGGTTATATTAATTCTTCCGGATTCGGTGATATAGAGCCACTATCACTATTAGTAGAGAAAGATAAAAAGAATTACAAAGTTTATAATGGCAATATTCAAAACCGTGGAAAGATTGAATTCTTCGATTTAGACAAAGATGGAACGCCAGAAATTTTTTCGAGTATGGACATACAATCTATGTCTAGAGTTGCCTTTACTACGCCTATCTTCTATGCATTTATCAAAGGGGCTTACAAAGAAATACCGCTTCCGGGAAATTTTCTTGACAGTTATGAAATAGACGAAAGTTTTTTATATATAAACAAGAGGGATGAGAATAGCAAAAAAGTAGGCAAAAGGAAATATAAATATTTGCAGGGTAAATTTGTAGAAGTTGAGAATAAAAAAGGAGATTAAAATGATTCAATATCTAAATTATAAAACAGGGATGCGCTTTATTTTTTTAGTCGTATTTGCCACAGCACTTACGATGACGCATTGTAAAAAAACAGAAGTTTTAGACGCAAAGCCAGAAAATGCGGCTACTGACGTTAAACCAGCAGATGCATCTGCTGAAATCATTTCCTATGCAATTGTGACAAATCCAAATGGAATTGCACTTTACCAGACTTCTTTTGATCTCAAATCAAAAATAGACAACATTCCACTCGGCGGCAAAATCATATTTACCACCGAGACTATCAATTCGCAGTCAGAGGATGTATCTAATTGGGCTGCGGTTACTTACAACGGGAAAAAAGGTTATGTGTATTCAGTTAATTCCTATACTGGTAATGACTTTTTTTCGCTTTATCCTCTAAAAGTAAACAACGATAAAACAAATAAAGAAGAAGCAGCTTATTCAATTATCAAGTCTCCGAAGACACATCTCTATCTGCAACCGAATCTGGACTCAAAGAAAGTGAGTGAGGTCGATCAGTTTACGTTAGTGAATGTTGTTGCTAGTGGAACTCAGTATGATCCGTTTATTAGTAATAACATTGACCTTGAAATGGGAGGATCTGAATCTGTTTGGTATGAAGTTTCATTTAACGGCAAACAAGGATTTGTCTTTAACGCTATAAATTACCCCGTTATAAAAACTGTTGCAGAAGACCAGGAGAAAAGTAAAATTCTTTCCGAAAAAGGATACTTCGCATTAACCTCTAAAGAGCCAACTCTTTATAATGCGGATACTAAAGAAGCGTTCGGGAAAGAGTTTAAAATCAAAGTCCTAAAAGAGAATGTATTTTTAGATTCGACTGAATCCAGACTCATTAACGGGGAGCAGGTATACTTAGTTTACCTAACAGATAAGCTCAGTGTAAAACAAAAAAAGAAACCAAAGAAAGGAGAGGATGAGAATACCCCGTATATGGCTTATATTTCAGCTAAGGATGGAACATATTTTACAGAAGAAAAATTCACTGACTATACTGTTGCAAATACAAGGTATAAGGGTGATATGAATGCAATTAGTATTGTGCGAAGTGAATTTGAAAAGCATGGGATTTTTTTGAACTTTTTAGATTTCAATGTTCGCAAAATTTCTAGCGAAAATTATCCGAAAGAATCTTATTATATAGCGTCTACTGGAGTCGGAAATGCTGGTAGTGAGTTTAATGGATCCGGCGGTATTCGCAGTGTTATCCTCAAACAAACGGATGGAATTTACGAGCCAATATCCAGTAGTATTTTTACGAGTAGACCGATTCAATACAAGGATCTTGATAAAGACGGGATAATGGAAATGGTAGTACGCACACCGACTCGCGGTGGTGATGAAGCTGTTATTTATGGATTAAAAGATGGTAAATATATTTCTTTTAATTCTATTTTGTACAAAGAAGGATTTTCTGAAATAGATTTGAAAGGGGATAAGATTAAAACTAAAAAATGGATAAACTCTGAAGATGGAAAAAATACAAAAGAGGAAATTCATTATTTCAAATACGATCACGGAAATTTTGTTGAGATAAAGAAATAAAAAACCTGCATAGCGAAAAATGAACGTGACAAAATCTACAAGGTAACTTAAATACAGTTTATGAATAAGAACTTTACGAATAAAAAAACTAAGATAGTTTGCACGATCGGACCGGCTTCTTCGAGTGAAAAAACCATTTCCGATTTAATTGAAGCCGGTATGGATGTTGCCCGAATGAATTTTTCTCATTCAGATCATTCGAGTCATAAAAAGGTTTTTGATACTTTGCGGATTTGCGAACAACGTTCGGGTCGTCCTGTTGGAATTTTAGCAGACTTACAGGGACCAAAAATTCGAACGGGCAAGATGAAAGACGGACCGTTTGATGTTCACCCTGGAGATAGAATTTATATTAATACAAAAAATGATTTTCTTGGTTCGAAAGAAGAAATTAGCACGACTTATAAAAATTTAATTACGGATATAGAAGTAGGTCATAAAGTTTTAATCGATGATGGAAAAATTTTATTAAACGTAATTTCCAAAGAAGCAGAGAGAGCATTGCTAGAAGTAATTGTAGGCGGAACAATTAAGGATAACAAGGGTATTAATCTACCGGGCACACCCGTAACCGCTCCAGCGCTTTCCGAAAAAGACATTGAAGATTTAAAATTTGCTTTATCACTTGGTGTTGATTATATCGCACTTAGTTTTGTAAGGCGTGCTTCTGATTTGGAAATCGCAAGACAATATATGCATGGAACTTTTACAGGACTCATCGCCAAGATTGAGCGTCCTGAGGCAGTAAAACATATTGATGAAATTATCGAAGCCTGTGATGGAATTATGATTGCTCGCGGTGATATGGGTGTTGAGCTTGATACTGAAAGAGTTCCAATCATTCAAAAAGAATTAATTCGTAAAATGAATCTTCTCGGTAAACCGGTAATAACCGCTACTCAAATGCTCGAGTCTATGATTGATAATCCCCGTCCAACGAGAGCCGAAGCAAGTGACGTTGCAAATGCAGTTCTAGATGGAACAGATGCGGTTATGCTTTCTGCAGAGTCGGCTAGTGGTAAGTATCCGCTAGAGTCTGTTTTAATTATGAGTAAAATTATTCACGAAGCAGAGACAATTTACACAAACCTTGGTGTTCAAAGAAGAGCAAATCGACCGACTGAAAGCGATGAGCGGGTCGCACTGGGAACGGCCGCAGAACAAATCTCGGATTCCATTGGAGCACAGGCGATTGTAAATTTTACAAGAAGTGGTCTTTCTGCAAGAATTGCCTCCCAGTTTAGACCGCAGGTTCCAATTTTTTCTTTTACACCTTTTTTAATGACAGCGCGTAAGATGAATTTGCTCCGAGGTGTCTATCCATTTATCATTCCTATTATGGATAAATTTCCGGATATGATTAATTATATGCAGCAAAAACTTTCTTCCGAGGAGTTTTTAAAGAAGGGGGATAAAGTTGTTATCCTCTCTGGAACTCCTGGTGGTGAAGCTAATACAGTAGATTTTGTTCAAATTTATCACTTTAAATAATATTTCGGAGAAAATATGAAATTTTTATTGATTACAATTATCTGCTTGCAAATGGGATTTTCTGTCTACGGACAGGAAAGACCAGTGAAAGGGAAAAAAACTAAGCCGCTTCCAAAGCAAGCAAAAGAATCCACAGAACTAAATAAAAAAGAAGTGGATAACGGGAGAGAATCTAAGCAAGTAAATCCTGAGAAAGAAAAAAAAGAAGAGAATCCTGAAAAGGAAGTAAAAGCGGCTAATACTGTTATATTCCGAGGCAGTGATCTAGGCAAATTTTGGGAAAAAATAGAAAAAAAGAATCAGCTCATTTATAGTCCGGACTCGATGCGAATGACAAGTAAATATAAGAAATTTGTTTTTGATTTGAGTGAGTTTAAGAAGATGGGTGGGAGTATAGGTGCAGACACAGTCTTTACAATTCACTATAATGTGTTACAAACGGATATTGAAAGTAAGACCCCGGATGACCCAAACATGCCTTCTCCTGCCGGTGGATTTACATATATTATTAATACTTGTCAAATCGAAAAAGTAGAGGCTAATTAAAAAACCCACACACGTTATTTAGATTCTTTTACTATTACGCCTACTTGGTCTGTTTCCATTCCTTGCATTGTGTAGGCTATATTTGAATTATTCTTTTTGGAAAGGTCTAGCTGAAATTTTTCCAAAAACTTTTTAGCATTTTTTTTCTCTGAATAAATTAGTATCGTGGGTCCACTACCCGAAAGCGTAAAAGATGCGCCATATTTTATACAAAGCTCTCCAACCGTTTCTAAAATTGGAATCGGTTTAATCCGATACGGAGTATGTATCTTATCCTCAACAGCCCTTTCCAATAGAGAAAAATCCTTTGTTTTAAAAAATTGTTGCCAGGTAGCCATTCGACTCATATTAAAAATAAGATCCTCTACCGGGTAAGATTCTGGAAGTCTCTTACGGGAATCATTGGTGGAAACTTCTATTTGTGGAATGAATAAAAATAGGGAAACAGAACTTGGAAATTTTTCTTTGAAGAAAATAAGTTTTTCTTTATGAAAATAGGAAAATACAAATCCGCCAATCATAGCAGGCGTAGTATTGTCTGGATGACCTTCCATCATCGCAAGTTCATATAGAATTTTTTCCAGGTTAGGAACTGGAAATTTTTTTGTAAAATGTTTTTTGTGTAAATAGTTTCCAAGCGCAAAACCAGTAGTAAGCGCACTTGCACTGGAACCCAATCCGCCTTTAAATGGAAGGTTTAAATCCATTTTTACATTATAAGGTATTGGTGTTATTTTGGGTAAAAAAATCTCATAGTATTTCTGATACCCTACTAGCAGTAAATCTTCCTTACCCGCAAAAGGGAGTGGAGTGTTATCAATCCTAAGTGTAGTGTAGTTTGAATTTGCATCAATCGAGAAAAAAAACTCATTATAAATTTTGAGTGCCATTCCTAAAAGATCAAATCCGGGTCCAAGATTGGCAGATGTTCCAGGCACTCGAATATAAATTTTATGGTTCATGCTAATTTAATCCAATCCTGAATTTTTTGCAGACAGAGATCGTATACTTCATTTAGCTTTGCTTTTTCATCAGATGTAAATTTGCTTAATACATAATCTGCAACTGGTCGATCGTCGAGTGGTTTTGCTACGCCTACTCGCAAACGATGAAAATCCGCTGTTCCTATTTTTGCAATAATGTCTCTAAGTCCATTGTGACCGGCATGGCCGCCGCCAATTTTCATTTTACACTTTGCAAATTCAAAATCTATTTCGTCATGAATTACTAATAACCCCGAAGGAGTAATTCCATTTTTTCTTAAGAAAAGAGAAACTCCATTTCCTGATAAATTCATAAATTCGAATGGCTTTATGAGTATTATTTTTTTACCGTCTAACGATGATTCTGCGCTAGGGCATTTTTTATCTGAATTAAAACTTGCGGAAAGTTTGTCGGCTAATTTGTCTATGACCGCAAAGCCAATGCTATGCCTAGTTCCGTGGTATTTTTCTCCCGGGTTACCGAGACCGGCTATTAAAAGTTTGCCACTCATTTTAATATTAAGTTTAGCATTTTTTCTGTTGCTAGTATGGCGGCAGAGATTTGATCGGAGTCAAGCCCGATTGTTCTAAATGTATTTGTTTGGCTATTGTGCATACTTCCCGACCAGGTGATAATCGTTTCAACTAGAGCTGATGTTTTTCCGCCGGGAGGAATTCTTACTTGATAGTCTAGTAGTTCGGGCAAATCGAAATTATTCTCTTTTGCGATTTTTCTAAGTGCATCCATGAATGCATCGTAGCCTCCATCTCCTTTACCTTCTGATAAATATTCGCTGGATTTGTATTTTACTTTGAGTTTGGCTGTAGGAGAAATTCCTTTGCCCGAAAGAACTTCGCAGCTTTGAATCTGAAAAGTTGTGCTTAAGTCTTCCCCGGAAAGATTTGCGATAAGAAAAGGTAAATCTTCAGTAGATACAATGATTCCCTGATCGCCCATTTCAATTACTTTGTCTAAAATTTTCTTTTCTAAATCAGGACTTAGTACCATACCCAATTGCTTTAGATTTTCAGATATACTGGCTTTGCCTGCGAGCTTCCCGAGCGCATAACTTCGCTTACGTCCAAATCTTTCTGGAAGAATTGCGTTTGCATAAAGGTTTCCTTTTTTATCCCCATCAGCGTGGACTCCGGCAGTCTGGGTAAATACATCTTGACCGACGATTGGTCTATTATCAGAAATTCTTTTACCACTGAATACTTCGACTAAGCGGCTAAGTGCTGTTATCTCAGACTCAACAATATTTGTTTTGACTCCAAGTTTATCATGGACAGCAGTTATTACTGCTTCCAATGGAGAATTCCCGGCTCTTTCGCCAAGACCATTGACTGAAACATGAATACCGGTTACGCCTGCATTAACCGCAGCTAGACAGTTTGCAACTGATAAATCATAATCATTATGTCCATGAAATTCAATTAGAGTATTCGGGATAATTTTTTTCATAAAAAGAATAGCACGTGATGTTTCATCGGGAGATAGAATTCCAAGAGTATCTGGTAAGAATAATCTTTGTATCGGAAAATTAGAAATAGCCTCTGCCATCTTCGCAACATAGTCAGGGGAATTTAAAAAACCATTTGACCAGTCTTCCATATAGACGTTTACTTGAATTGACTTTGAAAGCGCATAATCAATAGTAGACTTTATATCATCGAGGTGTTCTTCGGCAGTTTTTTTTAATTGATGAACGAGGTGTTTTTCTGAGCCTTTGGTTAATAAGTTTAAAGTTCTTGCACCGGATTCTATAATCCAGTTTACACTTGCGGTCTTGTCTACAAATCCTAGAATCTCAATTCTCTCGGCAAGATGTTCTTTTTCTGCCCAATTCATAATGCTTCGAACCGTTTCTTTTTCTCCACGAGAGACGCGGGCAGAGGCAACTTCTACTCTGTCTACTTTTGTGTTCAGGAGTAAGAATTTTGCAATATTCAACTTTTCCTGCGACGAAAAGACTACTCCCTGCGTTTGCTCCCCATCTCTAAGCGTCACATCTAAGATTTCTAATTTTGTTTCATTCATTTTTTGTATCTTTTTAAATCCTGTTTATCGAGTCCCATAATTTCAAACTTTGTAACTCCTGGGTTAGGAGCAATATAGCTTTCTGTATTCACAATTCTTAAAAAATCATATCCACTAGCAATAGCAAGTGTTAGTTGTTTTAATTTACCTTCTCCAATACCGTGGACTACTTGAACTAACGTTTCCCCTTCCATAAATGCATCATTGAGTTCTCGCTCTAATTTATATTTTGCTTCTTCATATCGCATTTTTCTAATATAAATTTCTTTCATTTTGGTAAAATCCGAGAACTAAATTCAATGATTTAGAAGCTAGCTTAGGAAAAAAGAAGTTTTTTTAGATTAGGTTTACAAGATTCTCTGACTGACAATTTACAATTAAAGCATATTATATATGATTGACTATCCTTGGGACAAGAAACAAAATGAGTTGAATATACATCTCAATGGCAAAGTTCTACTTGAAATGAATCCAGAAAAACAAATCTTAATTTATAATTCTATTTTAAATTCTACACAGAGTATTGTTTATCTTTATAATTTTCTAAAATCTGAGATTCAGTTTCTAAATTGTGGTGTCTACGATCAATTAGGTTATAGTCAATACGAGATGGATACAATTCATTTAGATATTTTTTTAGAGAAAATACATCCGGATGATCAATCCAGGTACAAATCGCATATAGATGCCATAATTGCCGGTAGAGAAAAAAAATTCACCTCTATTGAGTATAGGCTTATGAAAAAGAATGGTGAATGGAAATGGTACAGTGATACTATATTTAACCTAAAAACAGGTGATACTGAAAATCGTGAACTCATTGGGTATGCGACAGATATAAATAAT
The DNA here is from genome assembly GCA_025360185.1 of Leptospiraceae bacterium. Taxonomy (GTDB): domain Bacteria; phylum Spirochaetota; class Leptospiria; order Leptospirales; family Leptospiraceae; genus UBA2033. The sequence continues at coordinate 9,544 of JANYCR010000221.1, forward strand.
ATTCGTAAAAAAGAAGAGAAATACCAACGAGAAGAAATTCGCCTTAAAGCGATTTTAGAAAATACAAGAGAGTATTATTTTTTTCTGGATATAGATTTTAAAATTCAATCTTTAAATAAGAATGCAAAAGATTTCTTGAATGAAAGATATGATCGAAATATTTTTGAGGGATATTCTATTCTAGAATTTTTGCCATTGGAGGATACTGTAGTATTTACGGAAAAGTTTAATTATGCGCTAATTGGAGTTCCAATTCAGTATGAATCACAATTCGTAGATAGCAGCGGTGAAATATCTTGGTACCAGTTTAGCTATATTCCAATACGGGATAAAAAAGAAAGGATTACGAGTGTTTGCTTCCTCTTTATGGATATGACTGAAATTCGTCGAATTAATAAGAGTCTTGTTGATTTGAATAAAAGTCTAGAAGATAAAGTAAATGAGCGCACGAAAGAATTAAAAGAGGAAATACTTCAGCGAAAAAATACCGAAGATAAATTGCGCATAGCTTTAGAAAAAGAAAAAGAATTAAACGAATTAAAGTCAAAATTTATTACTTTAGTTTCTCATGAATTTAAGACGCCCATGACTACAATTTCTATGTCTACTCAAATGTTAGAAGAATATGGGGATAATTACGGTAAACTGGAACGAAATAAACATTATAATCGGATAAAAGATGCTACTGAAAGTTTGAACAACCTAATGGAAGGAGTTCTAAGTATTGGTCTTTCGCAATCTTCTAATGTAGCCTTTCAACCGAGCCTTACAAATGTAAAAGATTTTTTAGAAAAATTAATTTCTAATTTTGAATCAACTTATCCGGATAATAAATTTGAACTAATTTTCCCTAAGAATGAAAAAAAATTATTCAATCTAGACGTTAATCTCTTAAACCATATATTAGAAAATTTACTTAGCAATGCAGTAAAATATTCTGTGAATAAAGATACTATTACAATAGAAGTAATCTGGCTCGATGATCTTATTGAATTTATCGTGAAAGATAAAGGTTTAGGGATTCCGCAGGAAGACCAATCTCATATATTTGAGACTTTCTTCAGGGGAAAAAATGTCGGAAATATTTCGGGGACGGGACTTGGTTTGAACATAGTAAAAAACTTTGTAGAACTTCACAAAGGGACTGTTCGTTTTAAAAGCTCTCCTGAACAAGGCACGCAGTTTCATATTAAAATACCCTCTACTTAGGAAACAGGAATGGAAAAAATATTAATTATCGAAGATGATGAACTTATTCGCGAAAATATGATCGAGCTTTTTACGAATGAAGGCTACTGTGTATTTTCCGCTGAAAATGGAAAGAAGGGATTAGAAAAAGCCATTCAAAAGATTCCTGATATTATAGTATCTGATATAATGATGCCAGAAATGGATGGGTTTCAGGTTTATAAAAGTATTCGTTCAGAGCCATTGCTGGCAGTTATACCATTTATTTTTTTATCCGCGCTTTCCGACAGACTGCATATCAGATCAGGGATGGTGCTCGGGGCTGATGATTATATTACTAAGCCTTTTATAAACACAGAGCTCCTTGAGGCTGTAAAAAATAGAATTGCGAAAAGTAAAGTTTTAAAAAAAACGATGGAGGACTTAAAGCTAAATTTAATTCGCTCCGTCCCACATGAATTTTTGACGCCATTGAATGCAGTTCTGGGATTTTCTCGATTACTTATTGACGGATGTAATGATGAAGAGGGCTTATCAAAAGAAGATATTTTAGATTTTGGAGTTTTTATTCATGGTGCCGGAAGAAAGCTTCTGCGGATAACTCAAAATTATGTGCTACTTACCGAATTAATGCTCAATGAACAAAGTTCTGATTTAACGCATCATTTACAACCGAAAATTTGAATAAATTCTCAGGATTTTATTTTCGGTGTAATCGAATTTTTTGAGAAATAGAAAAGAAGAAAAAAGAAATAAATGTATAATCGTTCATTTTTTG
>JANYCR010000238.1 GCA_025360185.1 Leptospiraceae bacterium
TGATGTAAAGAAGGGCGACTTGGTTTTATTTTATCATAGCAGTGTAGAGCCAATGGCTGTTGCTGGAGTTTGCGAGGTAGTAAAAGAGGGGTATATAGACCATTATGCGTTTGATTCCAAAAGCGATTACTTCGATCCAAAGTCTAAGACCGATAAGCCGCAGTGGTACATGGTCGATGTAAAATTCAAATCTATGTTTAAAAAGCCTGTTACACTTAAAGAAATTAAATCCTATAAAGAACTAGCCAACATGCGGCTAATCCAAAAAGGCGGAAGACTTTCGATTCAGCCAATTACAAAAGAAGAGTTTGATTTTATTGTGAAGAAAGGTGGATAGTTTTTATTTTCTAATCCTATAAAATGGAATCTTAATATGAAAATAAAAAGTATTATATCGAAAGTAAAAGAATATTTCAAGATGCCCAATGATATGATCATTGCGATTAGCGATGTTCGTGCAACGGGAATTCGACATAAGGAAGGAGTGTTCTTTGACGAGGAGATTGCTCGGGAAAATTTTTCTTTTGATAAAATTGTGTTAGCCGATGGAACGCATACTGATTATAAGTCGCTCGTAAAGAAAATGGCGAAGTCTGCACCACGTCGATTTTTTAGACCAAGAGTATTTCTCGCGCTACATGCAAGCCATGAAGAAAAAGATTTAGAAAAATTTGAAGAGGCAGTTCTGAAAGCGAGTCCAAGAGAGATTTGGTATGTAGATTCACCTTTTACTTCTATACTCCATGGGTTAGGAAAGTATAATATGAATAAAAGTCTTTTGGAATATCAAAAAGGCATTTTTATTTATTCCGATTATTCATCGACAATGTTCGGCTTGTATTTTATTGACACAGGTGTTGGATTCAAATGTATAGATAAAAAGTTGTCAGACATTGACTATGAAACTTTTCAATCTGAAATCAAGAAATTGAAAAATTCAGATTTTAACCCATTAAAACAATTTGAAACTTTGTCCGAACAAGAAAAAGAAGACATCCGGTTTGCATGGTCAAAACCCTTTAATGAAACAATTTCAATCGTGAGTCCGACTAAACTTTCTTTCCGAGTAATAGAATTTAAAATTAATCACAATGATAATTATCCAAATATAATCATTCGCGGATGCGAAAAATATATTGATAGTTTGGATTATTTTAAAAATTATAGAAAGAAAAGACTCGATGCGATAGATAATTTGTTCCTGAGATGGTATGAAAAAGGGAAGCAAAAGCATTTCGCTGATCCTAGTAAAGTATTAAATCAGCCTATTTTACATTTTATATTTTATTTAATTATTATACAATTGTTCTGTGCAGGAATATTAGGAGGCATATGTCTTTTTTCCTACTCTATTTATTTAGGAGAGGATATTTGGTTTAATTCAATTTTCCTTTTAATCGATTTGATTGCTGCAAAGCAAATGGGATTTTTCTTCCAGATTGATATTTTTGTAATCTTGTATAAACGTATTCAAAATTTGTTTCGAAAAAAATAAAATTCTTTATCAGAGCATTTGCATATTGCCAAATCATTTTAACAACGTGAGTTCGACGTAAGGAATTAAAACTATTTGACAATGAGTAATCTCTCCTTACACCGAATTCACGTTTAATAACGCAAACAGCGCAATACCAAGAATTACCGCAATTCCAACACTATACAGTGCGAAGTCTATTTTCCGCTTGTGAGAGAGTGCCTGGGAGTAGGTCATGTCTTCTCGTTTGGCATTGGTCATAGCGTCTCTATGAAAAAGTTTGTGCAATAATACAATCCAAAGTATTTTGATTTTGCCATACCAGAGAGGTTGGAAGGCTTTTAAATTAAGTCCATGAAAGCTAATATTACTAATTGCGCTAGCCTCTGGTTTCCATTTAGTTGTAAAATTTTGAATAGCTTTCAAAACAATCTCATTCACTTTAATAGTAGAGGTTGTATTTAATTTGGATAATTGCTCGCCGATACAAGAGTCAAGCACAATCGCCATTTCCATCGCTGCATTTACTCCTTGACCGACCGGAGGGAAAGGACTCGCAGCATCACCGAGTAATACTACTTTGCCCACATGAAAGGAAGAACAAATCTTAGCTTTACCTGTTGCAATATTTTCCTGGCTTGCAAAATCTTCAATTGATTTGTCACTAGCATAATTTGTTACACAGTTTTTATAACTTCCTGGATAATTCTTTTTCAAAAATTCTTTTGCTTCTTCGAAAGAATTAAATTTTCTTGAACCAGAAAAACCAATCTGGCAAAACCATAAAGGATCAGTCGGTCCTTTCTTCCCATTGATTGCACCTGCGACAGCCTGATAGGGCGGTAGTCCGAAGACATAAAGATAACTCGGATCTAGTTCATTTGTGTTTTGATCAAATGCTAGCATCATCGAATAATTATCATTATCCTTACTTGCAACTTGAAAATTTTCATACGAAGATTTCAGATGATTACGTACAGACGAACCTGCGCCATCACATCCAACGATTAGGTCAAATGACTCTTTTGCGCTACCATTATGATGAGAAATAATACCATTATCCGCATCTGTGACTCTTGCCTCTGTGTCAAAATGAATTACAACATTTTTAAGTGAAATTGTTTGTTGTATAATTTCTTCTTGAATTGCTTTAACAATA
>JANYCR010000246.1 GCA_025360185.1 Leptospiraceae bacterium
CACAACGACAGTATCCGCTCCTTCTAATTTGGTTTATAGTGGTTCACCGTATACATTTACGAACGGAATTGCAATTATAGCGCAAACGCCTACGGTTACAGGAACTGTTACTAGTTGCGTAGCTAGTCCAAGTTTGCCGACAGGACTTAGTATTAACGCAACGACATGCGCTATAAGCGGAACTCCAACTGTAAATCAAGGGGCTACTAGTTATACTATCACGGCGAGTAATTCGAGCGGGAATACGACTGCGAGTATTAGCATTGCGGTGAATATTTCCGCGCCTTCTAATTTGGCTTATAGTGGTTCGCCCTATACTTTTACAAACGGAATTGCTATTACTACGCAAACACCGACGGTTACAGGATCGGTAACAAGTTGTGTGGCTAGTCCAAGTTTGCCAACAGGACTCAGTATTAATGCAACGACATGCGCGATAAGTGGAACTCCTACAGTGAATCAAGGGGCTACTAGTTATACCATTACGGCGAGTAATGGCAGCGGGAATACGACTGCTAATATTAGCATTACAGTGAGTTCTCCGGTTATTCCTGTAGCAACTGCAAGTCCGGTCAGTGGGTCAGCGATTACCCAGGCTACGCAAATTGTAATTACTTTTAGCAGGGCGATGAATACTTCGAGTTTATCTCTCACTGGTCTTATGGCGAGTGAAGTTGGTTCTAGTGTCTGGTCAACTGTTACAAATCCTAACGACAAACTAACAGTAACTGCATCGACTTCTTGGACTGTAGGAAGTAGTCGAACATTAACAATAAATTGCAATGATACAATTGGAACTCCAATGACGACTCTGAATTTGAGCTATGGAGTCCTAGACGGAAATGTATATGTCAAAACAACGGGTAATGATAGTAATCCGGGAACACAAACTCAGCCAAAGCTGACGATTCAAGCAGCAATTAATTTAGCTTCTAGTCTCTATTCAGCGGCTAACGTAAGAGTGGCGCAGGGGACGTATAGTGAAGTTATAATAATGACGAACGGTATATCTTTATATGGCGGATATAGTAGCAGTAATTGGGGACTACGAGATTCAAAAATAAATACGACAATGATTCAATATACAGGGTCATCAGGAACAACAGTTAGTATTGAATATGGAGGTATTACTTCTTCAACTATTTTAGATGGTTTTACAATTCGTGTTCCAGCATCTAGTGCAGCACTACCTATTCTTATTGATACTGCTTCTCCAACAATATCTAATAATAGCATTGAGAATTTAGGAACGCCAACGGATACAAGCATTTTTATAATTGGAAATTCAACTGCAATTATTAGCAATAATAAAATATACGATGGAAATTCAAGTAGAAGTATTGCACGCGGTATTCAAATTTCTGGTGCTACGTCATCATTACCCACTATTTACAATAATACTATTGAAGCCAGTCTAAGCTCTTCGGTTGTTGGAATTAAAGCTAATAATGCAAATTTTCTTACATTAGTAATATTAAACAATACAATCATTGTTAGTGGAACTACCCAAAGTTCTGGAATTTTATTTTATGATAAAGTAGCAATTCAAGCACAGAACAATATTATCCTAGCAACTGGTGGAACTCGATACTGTATCGAAGTAACAACTGGCTGGTATATAACGCCCACAAATATTAGAAACAATGACCTCTATAATTGCGCGAATGCAATATTTTATAATTCTGCGACAAGCACAGCGTATACAAGTATAGCAACTATGCAAACATTTCTTACAGGAAATGGAGCTACATCATCCGGCAACATCTCCGTAAACCCTAACTTTGTAAACCAAGCTGGAGGCGACTACCATTTATCCGCCTCCTCTCCAACAAGTATAACTCAGGGAGGTCTTGATCTATCTGCTACTTTCACCACCGACAAAGACGGAGTAACCCGCACAGTGCCATGGTCAATCGGGGCTTATAGGACAGGTGCTCTACCTATGTTCACGATAGGTGGAACTATAACAGGGTTACTCAGCGGTTCAAGCATAACTCTTCAAAACAATGGAAGCGATTCGGTAATTAGTGCCATTAATGGTAGTTTTACCTTTCCTATAATGCTGGGTTCTGGAAGCGCATACAGTGTTACAGTATCGAATCAACCAAGTAATCTACGCTGTTTTGTCCAGAATGAAATGGGATCTGTGGCTAGCGCTAATATTACAAATATTGTAGTAACATGCCCGCTTGCGTATAAGAATAGTCTTACTTGGATGCGTTGTGCGCAAGGACAAGTTTGGAATACGGCAACAGGCGATTGCACGGGAACTGGTAATTCTGGTAATTATTACGGGGCACAGACATTTCAGTTCTGTTCGGCTTCTTATTCAAATGACTGCAATGGTGGTTCTGATAATGGGACGTTGACTATTCCTGCGAATGGTAGCAACAGTAGTCTTTGGGACACTTGTAATAATTTGAATAGTGGAATTGGTAATTACGGAATAACAGTGTGGCGAGTGCCTACGAAAACTGAACTATCAGGACTTGTCTATTGTTCTAATGCAACTTCGGTACCATTAGCCGATGGTGCTACGTGTGGAACAGGTTACACTATGCCGACGATCGACGTTCAGATGTTTCCGAATACGCTTGGTTCAAGTGCTTTCCTTTACTATTGGTCTGCTTCTGCTTATGGTCTCAACCGATGGAATGCGTGGACAACGACTTTTCGAACTGGGTCAACGTATTGGTCTGCTTTAAAAACTGATAGTCACTATATACGTTGTATTTCAGGTCCTTGAATTGATGAATATCATGGCAAGGATAAATATAAAATCTCCTCAAAACTTTAAAATAGGAGCAAATCAATGTTAAACCATAGTCCCAATTCTATATACTTAGCATTTACATTCATCGCTGTAATACTCTGCAGTCAAGTTTGCACGCAAGAGCAAATGAGCAAAACGGGCATTATGCGAAGAGAAGCTACTAAAATTGATTTATTTAGTATTGCTGTTGGGGTTCAACTAGGTAAAGTAGGAGCGGCTTTCTCTACCACACAAAACGATGGAGTTGCTCCAACAATTGTAACTGATCAATGTTTCCCACAACCGACAAAGACAGCGTTACCCGCACAGCACCCTGGTCAATCGGGGCGTATGAGTATTAAGGAAAATGTCTGAACTATGATGGATTCGACAAGCTCACCACAAGTTCGTGTGATTTTTATGATTAAAGATGATTTAGGAGTAAGAATGATTTACCAGTATAAAAACAAATTCTGCCAAGAACTAAATCATCCCAATCACATAAATTATAAAAACTTGTGGTGAGCAGCGAAGCGTGTCGAATCCATCACAGTTCAGACAATGTAGTAATAAAAAGGAGAAAACAAAAATGAGAGAAAGTAAAAAGAGGAGCGTGGCAAATAGTATTTTGCTACTACTATGTTGCGTTGTAATGGGACAGGGGTGTGTTACTGTCACTCATTACAACGGTGTAATGAAGGGACAGGGCAAAACTGTTTATCTTGAAACTATGAAAGTTCAAACGATGAAAACAGATGAATTTGCAACTTGGAAATGTAACCATCAAGCGGATACTTTAGATTGCACCCCGCTAAAAGTGGATATAGAACAAACTCAATATTACCCCAAAGGGAATAAATAAAGGAGATGAATATGATACTAAAAAAATTGAGATTTTTTTTCTTGTTCTTTTTCATTTTATTTGCAATCGGTTGTACTTCCAAATATGTTCAAGGTATGAGACCGGCAAATGATAATAAAGGATTTTTGCTAGAAGAATGCGGCACTGGTTGGTTCTTATATTTTCCACTAAAATCTTGCACAACTGTTTATTGTGTGCCTAATGCGTCAGGAGATTTAATATGCAAATAATAAAACGATTGGAGAAATTTGTGAGAGCATTCATTGGAATATCTATTCTAATTATTTTTGCGGGTATCAACTGTATGCCGCATGTAATTAAACATAATAGTAGTTATGCGCCAGATGGAGAAAGTGGATTTTATAGAAAATACATGGTTCCACCAACAACTCCAAACCCTAATATAACTTCGACTGGAATTGAGCATTGTGTCGTAAGCGGTGAGAAGATTACCTGTAAAGATTTGAAGATAAATTTGAAAGAGTAAATCGTCTGAACTGTGATGGATTCGACAAGCTCACCACAAGTTTATGTGATTTTTATGATTGGTTTGATTTGGGAATAATGATGATTTGTCGGTATACAAATAAATTCTGCCAAGAACGAAATCATAGTAATCACATGAATCATACGAATCACAGTTCAGACAATGTTGTAATAAAAAATTTTAGGAGAAAATAAAAATGAACCAAAAAAGGATAAAGTTATAAATGCAAAATAAATTGTTGAGCTTATTAATCATATTTTCGATTTTTTGTTTTCAAGGTTGCCAATCTTCATCTACTAAAGATGAAGTAGATTGTAATAAAACCAACTGTGCAAATAATTTATGTATGGGGAATGTAAAAAATCTTTCTAAGAAATTTAATACGGAAAATTCAGATGAACCTTATTACATTTACTTAATCGACCAAAGCGGAAGTATGTATGGAAGTTTTGGTAGATCAAATAGAATGGAAGTGGCAAAAGAATTAACTGTCGATTTTGTGAAAAAAATCAACATCGAATCCGAGACAGGAAAGAATTTTGGTTTGTATACGTTTGGTGGTTATGGTTGCAGTTGTATACAGGAAATTCAATCTCCGTTTGTAGAATTTAATAAAAATGAATTAATCCAGCGGATTAATAAAATTCAGCCAATAGGATATACTCCTATTTCCAATTCTTTAGATATAATGACTGCTCTTCTTGAAAATAGGAAAGGCAACTACAATGTAACCCTTATTACAGATGGGATGGAGTCCTGTGGGGGCAAGCCAGAGGTATCCGCTCAAAGGTTACAGTCCTTAACAAATATAACTGCGAGCCAAATCACCGTTGATATAGTCATTGCTGGGATTGAAATGAGTGAACGGGAAGACGCAGAGTTAACTAAAATAGCCGTAGCGGGTAAAGGCAAATATATACCTGTTAAAACGGAAGCCCATCTTAAACGGGCATATAATTACTCAACTGCTTTCTATTATGAACTTTCAGCCGAAGAGTTTACTGGCTATATCTATGGAACCAAAAATGCTAGCTGGCGTTGTATAGATACAGACATTCCTGGGGAGATCATCGTTAGCTGCGAGAAAAGCCAAATACGTATTAGCCAGTTAACTAGAAAAGAAAGAGATATTTACCACTTTTACCTATTAAACTCTTCTTCCCTTGATTCCAGAAAAACCGCTTACCGATACTTCAAGGAAAATAATAAACCAAAATTAAGAGCCGCCTATGAAGTAATGAAGGAAAAGTTAAAGGACGAAAAACTTGAGGCGGAAGAAAGAAATATGATTCAGGAAGCATTGCCGGGATTAGTGAAATGAGAAATTTTTAAATGAAAAATGACTTTTCCTTTCATCAAGGAATTCTTAGAAGAAACTACAGTTTTTTTCTTGTAATTTATAAAATTACAAGTTTAATGACTGGGATTATCAACCGCTCGTATTCAGGAAATTTATAAGGAGGGACTAAATGAAATATACAATATATCCAAAGTTTTCATTCTTAATCAAAAGCTTATTCATTGTTATCCTTATATCTTTTTTTTCAATGTGTAATGTAATAAAGGACAATATTTTATTTCCTCAACTCATGGTCTTACGAAAAGCGTTAGCTTCTGTGGGACTTGCGGATAACCCTTCCAATCCGACACAAGCATGTTCTGAAACAGCTAACATCACAATAACAGCACCAAGGTTCATAAGCGTGAATCAATCTGCTAGTTTAAAGGCAGTAGTGGATAAATCAGGTTATTCGTTTGCATGGACTCAAATCGCAGGCGATGCGATGACAGTTTCAAACGCAAATACGGATACAGCAAGTTTTATTGGTACTGAAGTTCCGCAAGAATCACCAAAGTTTCAAGTCACAGCAAAGAAAGATTTATGCTCATTTACCGCTGAGGTAATCGTTACACCGCTTGAGTCAACGGCTAACTCGGTGTATGTGGATGCCTCCTATACAGGCGGAGGGAGTGATGGAAGTTTGGATAAACCGTATACCGATGTTGCTTCTGCCTATTCACTTGCACCCGGTGCGATTTATATGGCAGAAGGGGATTACCCGGTTTCGGCTTTGCTCAATATGGTAGATGCGCATAGCATCTATGGAGGATTTAATTCTAAATTTGAAAGAAAAGTTTCTACTTATATAACAACCATAAACGATACGCGAAATGGGGTAAGTAGCATTTATACTCTCGATACAAATACAGCGGATACGGGCACACGGCTAGATGGATTGACTATTTTAGGACCAGCTAATGGTGATTGGGCGAATGTAGTTGCCTGTGGTTCTGGCTCGCCAAGACTTTCTCATTTGAATATTCAGAGTAGAGGAGTTAGTCCAGCGGGTGATTCATATACAGTATGGATTGGACCTAGTTGTTCTGCAATATTTGAATATAATAAAGTTTATGCAAATGTCAGTGCTAGTAGTTATTGCTTTGGTATATTTAATTTTTCAAGCGTAGTTCTAATTAGACAAAATGAAATTTATGGAAATACAAATTGCGGAACTGGATCAGTAGCAATTAGAATCGAGAGTACAACAAATTTCAATTTCAATGAATACAATTATATTGATGCGGTTGGCACAAGCGGTGGAGGGAACTCTATAGGAGTTCTTTGCTCATCATCAACAAATTTAATAGTCGAAAAACAGGATATTGCAGGTGGAGCTGGAGGAACTGGTACATCGATTGGAATTCAAATGGATTCTTCTATGCCCGGGAGCGTTATTCGAAATAATACTATTTATTCAGGAGCTGCTAACTCCGGTACAGCTTCCTCTGTTGGAATACATTTAGTAAACAATTCAGCTCCCGTTAGGGTCGATGGAAATACAATTTTTGTATCTGATAGAACGAGCAATTTAGGCTCGCCTTGGTCTGCAATGGGCATTTTTACAAACGCCAATGTTCCCCATATTATTGTTAATAATGTAATTAAAAATAATTCATCTGGAGCGGATAATTACGGTATAGTTCTAGATGGAAGTGTAGGAACTAACGCAATTATTGTAAATAATACCATTAGTTTAGGGACATCGGGGACTAACTGGGCAAAGGCAATTCAAATTCGACAAAGCTCTAATCCAGTAATTGCGAATAATATAATTTTTTCAACTGATCTACTAGCAGGAGTTGGAATTAACGAAGCAGTAATTAATGCAGACCCTACTAGAGTAGAGAATAATCTTATTTTTAATATGCCGGAATCTCTTTATTTAGATGTGGATATTGCAGGCGCTATTAATTCAATCGCAGTATTAAATACTCTCTCTGATGTTGCCTTCATTGGTTCTAACATCACAACTTCTCCGCAAACAAATTATTCATTATCCTCTATCTTTATTAATGCTAGCAATGGTGACTATCGTCTTGTACCCGGCTCAATTTATGCGTCAAGCGGCAAGAATGTATACAATGATCCAATCTATGGGAGTATAACGACTAACCGCAATGGGGAAGCTAGACCTTCTAGTGGTAGTTGGTCAGTGGGGGCGTATTAGTTATGAGGAAACTGTCTGAACTATGATGGATTCGACAAGCTCACCACAAGTTTTTATGATTAATATGATAAAAAATGATTTAGGGGTAATAATGATTAACCGTTATAGAAATAAATTCTCCCAAGAACGAAATCATCCCAATCACAAAAATCATAAGAATCACAGTTCAGACAATGTAGGAATATAAGATGAATTTATTGCAAGAATGGAGAATAACATGAGACAAAATTTCAAAAAAACCTGCACTACTCTATTAGTGAGTTTATTTACATTTACCCTGGTCTCCATTTACACAAGCTGCAATGTAATCAAGACCGATCTCCTTTTACCACAACTAATGGTCTTACGAAAAGCGTTGGCATCTATAGGGATTGTGGATAATGGAAGTAATCCGGTATCATCTGGTATAGACGCACCAACTTTTTCCCCTGCCGCGGGAACTTATTCAACCGCACAATCTGTAACTATCAGCACGACTACAACAGGGGCAATTCTTTGTTATTCTACAGATGGACAGGCTCCATCGTGTGATTCTACTCCGAGTTGTGCAAGTGGAACGTTATACGCTAGTCCTGTTTCAATTGCGGCTACTACTACGCTAAAGGCGATTGCGTGTAAAGCGGGTAATTTGCAGTCGGCGGTGGGGACGGGGGGTTATGTGATTAATTTGAATAGTGTTGTTGGGGGATTTGCGTATGTAGCGAATACTACTGATAATACTGTTTCTATGTATTCTATTGATGCTAGTACGGGAGCATTAACAAGCGCAGGTACTATAGCCACAGGTTCAAGCCCAAATGTCGTTACAGTAGATCCAACTGGACGTTTTGTTTACGTTTCAAATGGAGGAAGTAATGATATTTCAATGTATACAGTAAACCCAACAACAGGTAATTTAACGGCTAATGGAACGATTGCCGCAGGTTCGAATACTTCCACTGTTGCGATTGATCCAACTGGACGTTTTGCTTACACTGCAAACTATGTGGCGAATAACGTATCTATGTACACAATCAATGCGAGCACTGGTGTACTTACTACAAATGGTAATATAGCCGCTGGAACTCAGCCTCAATCGGTAGCAATCGATCCTACTGGACGTTTTGTTTATGCCTCTAATAGTACAACTAATGATATTTCTATGTATACTATCAATATGTCAACAGGTGTATTGACGGCAAATGGAACGATAGCTGCTGGTACAAATCCCAAATCCATTATAGTAGATCCGACGGGTCGCTTTGCTTACGCGGCTAATGCGAATGGGACTAATATGTCTATGTATACCATTAACCCTTCAACGGGTGTGTTGACGGCTAACGGAACAATAGCCACAGGAAACACTCCACTCGGTCCAGTCGTTGACCCAACCGGACGTTTCGTTTACATAGCAAATTTGAATTCGAACAACATTTCCATGTATTCAATCAATATGGCTACGGGCGTTCTTACGGCTAATGGCACTATTGCGGCAGGAAGTAATCCAAGATCTTTAACAATTGATCCAACTGGTCGATTTGCTTATGTTCCAAATAGTGCGGGAAGTAATGTTTCTATTTTTACAATTGATCCGACTACTGGTATATTAACGGCTAATGGGAATGTTGCGGCTGGGACAGCGCCAGCATTTGCGGCTGTTGCGCGTAAGCCTCGTTTTGCGTATGCTGCGAATGAAACCTCTGCGAATGTTTCTATGTATGTCATTGATCCAAATTCAGGTTTGCTTACTACTAATGGTACAATTACTACTGGATTAAATCCTGTTTCTGTAGCAATTCATAGAAATGGTAAATTTGCATACTCTGCAAATATTGGTAGCGGCACTACCTCAATGTTCACGATTGATCCAACGTCGAGTCAACTTTTAAGCAATGGAACAAGTTCTACTGGAGCTGGTACGATATGGGTTAACTTTGACATTAGTGGAAATTTTGCCTATGTGGCTCACAATAGTAGTAATAGTGTTAGTAATTATAGTATTAATCAAACCACTGGAGTATTTACTTCCATTGGTTCTATAGGAACGGGAACAAGTCCTGCCGCTATTGTAATTGCGCCAAATGGTCAGTTTGCGTATGTGCCCAATCATCAGAGTGCAAATCTGTCTATGTATCAGATTAATCTTGCTACAGGAACTCTTTCATCAAATGGAACTATCGCTGCCGGAACAAATCCAAGATATATTGCGATAGATCCTACTTGTAGGTTTGCTTACGCTGTAAATGAAGCTACTAATAATATTTCGATGTATACTATAAACCCAATTACAGGTATTTTAACAACAAATGGAACTATTGCAACAGGAACATACCCATTTTCAATTACAATTGATCCTACAAGTCGCTTTCTTTATGTAGCTAACTATATTAGCAACAGCGTTTCTATGTATACAATCAATTCCTCTACTGGTGGTTTAACGGCTAATGGAAGTGTAGCCACAGGTACGGGTCCTAGATCAGTACGCTTTGATCCGACAGGTCGTTTTGTTTATGTTGCGAATTTCGGCAGTAATAATTCCAGTATACTTACTTTTGACCCAAGCACGGGAACTCTTACGGCTAACGGTAACATTTCGACAGGAACAGGTCCATGGTCAGTGGTGGCTTATTGATTATGAGGAAACTGTCTGAACTATGGTTTTTATGATTAAAATGATAAAAGATGATTTAGGGGTAATAATGATTAACTGTTATACAAATAAATTCTGCCAAGAACGAAACCATCCCAATCATATAAATCATAAGAATCACAGTTCAGACAATGGTCTGTCTTTACGAATTTCCTTTTGCCAAGCAACCGGGTCAGGAATCGCTTTAGCTAAAGTGCCCCTTTCAGCAATTTTTCTTAGATGTTTCAGCGCTTCCACTGAATTAGGTATTTTCTTTTTGGAAGAATCGACTTTGGTGAGAATTCGGCAGTGCAATCGCTTTGCCATAAGTAAAATTATTTCTGCATCTTCTGAATTCGGGATTTCTAAAGTAATTGTTTGCATTTTATTACCTCGCATTTCAAATTTGCAAGACTTAATTTGTTTTGTCAAATTAATTTTTCACAAAAAAGAATTGCAAAGGATGATAATGCCTATACATTGCGCAACAATTTCATATTGACAAATATTTAAAGTGAGAGTAAATTTTTTACGAGGAGATTTAACAATGAGCATAGGAATTTTGATTATAGCGTCTATCGGTTTAATAAGTTGGAGTTATGTAATTTACATTGGGATTTCGCGAATGATCGATTACAAAATAAAAAAGTCGCATGAGAACTAGTAGTCTATTAGTATTCTGGGGCATAGTGGCTATTTCTCACATACTATTCTTTTTAACTACGTTTAACGAGTATAAGGAAATGGCAAATGCGATTATTGGCATTGCCTCTTTGATTGGTTCATTGTTAGGAATTTATTTATTTTTCCAAAATAAAAATGATAAGGAATAGAGTAAGAAAAATACAAATGAATAAAAACAAATATCCCGCCCTCTTATTATTTTTGAGATTCCAAACGAAAAATTTCTGGACTGACAAATTTAAAAAAACATCACCTTCTTCAATCCGTGTTCATCCGTGCGCTGTGGTGAGCTTGTCGAACCATTCATCGGTGGTAATCTTAAAAAGTAGGAGTTACTATGCCTAAATCTCTAGAAACTTATTTTCAAGAAAAATTTGAGACGACTGCGAAGCGGCAGGATAAATTTGGAGAGAAGGAAAATAAAGTTAGCCGCAAGGTAAGTTGGAGTTTGCAGTTAAAGTTAATGATGATGAATTCCTTCATTGTAATTTCTACCTGTGCGATTATCATTGCAGTCGCTACTTATTTTTTTAAAGATGATAATGAAATACGAGCAAAGGAAGAAAATATACGGATGGTGGAGCTTTATGGCACTACAGTTCAGACTTATATGTCCTCCGTGATTTTAAAATCCAAACAAATGGGAGTGACTCTTGAGAATAATGCTGTTACTCCGCAAGAGAAAAAACAATTTGCCAATCTTTACTTTGATTCAGATAATGATATTGTATTCTTAGGAATCTATTCTTCCGGTGGTAAGGAATTAACGTTATCAAATTCAATTGTCAATTATGAATACATTCAGAAAAATAAAATGAATGAAATATTTTTCAAACAATTAATTGCAAATAGCGAAGATTCTTTAAAGCGAGTCTTAAACGGTGGAGTGGTTCTTTCTAATGTAAATAAAGAAAAT
>JANYCR010000249.1 GCA_025360185.1 Leptospiraceae bacterium
TAAAGAAGCAGCTTCCCGTTTTGGAATTAATGTCGAAGATGTAAATGGAATTCTAAAGACGGCTATTGCTGGTTTGCCGGTGAGCTCTCTCTATGAAGAAGAAAGAAAATTTGACATCGTGCTTCGGTTTACATTAGAAAGTAGAAATACTCCAGCCTCTCTCGAAAGGATTCTCATTCCTACTCGAACGGGACTTCGAATTCCTCTCTCTAGAGTTGCTTCGGTTGGACTGGAAGACGGACAAACAATCATTAGCCGGGAAGATGGCAAAAGACAGATTACGGTCAAAACAAATATTAGAGAACGGGACCAGGGGAGTTTTGCGGATGAAATTAAAAATAAAATCCAAAAAGAAATAAATTTTCCTGAGAATGTAAGCTATCATATAGGAGGGCAATTTGAAAACTTGCAACGCTCACAGGTTAGATTGGCATATATTGTCCCTTTAACTTTATTACTTATCTACTTAACTCTCTTAGTTTTTTTTCACAACAACTATATGCATGCACTTATCGTTACAGCTAATATCCCTTTTGCGGTAATCGGCGGAATCCTCGGTCTTTATATGCGTGGTATGCATTTTAGTATTTCTGCGGGAGTTGGTTTCGTTTCTCTTTTTGGGATTTCTGTCATGTCTGGAGTTTTACTTCTAAGTTATTTGAACCAATTAAAAATTGACTCAAAAGTTCCTTTGCTAGATTTAATCATAGAAGGATCAGTCACACAATTTCGACCTAGATTTTTAGTTATGATGATTGCAATCATTGGTCTCATGCCCGCAGCATTAAACACTGGAATTGGATCTGATGTGCAAAGACCATTAGCCACAGTAATTGTAGGTGGACTTTTGTCCTCTCTCGTATTGACTCTTTTTGTTTCTCCTTTAATTTATTATTTACATGAGAAGAGAGTATTGGATAAAAAAGAATTACTGAATGTCGCGGAAGACGCTAACATGACTGTAAAAGTATAAACTATGAAATCAGAATTTAACCAAATTACAAAAGAATTAAATATTCCAGAAAGAGAAAGCGCCGCAATTCTTGAGCGGATAATTGAGTATTACTCCGAATCTCATAGAGAGTATCACAACTTACGACATATTCGTGAAATGCTAGAATGTTTAAATTCCTATAAAGAAGCTATTCAAGATTATCCAGCAATTTATTTAGCCTGTCTCTATCATGATATTGTATATGATACGCACGCTGGCGACAATGAAGAAAAAAGTGCTGAGTATCTAGAGAGAGATTTCAAAGAATACCTGTCGAACGAAAAAATAGAAAAATGCAAAGACCTAATTCTAGGAACTAAGAAACATCAATTTATTAAGGATGATTTTGATAATAAAATTTTTCTAGATTCGGATTTGCTCATTCTTGGACGGGAAAGAAATCGCTATATCGAATATATGGATAGTATCAGAAAAGAATACGACTGGGTCGAACCGGAATTATACAAACAAGAAAGAGCAAAGGTATTGCAAAAGTTTTTAGAGCGGGATAGAATTTATTTTACTAATGAAATTTTCGGGAAACATGAAAAACAAGCACGGGAAAATATCCTATTTGAAATAGAAATGTATTTTCAAAAATAGGTTATTATTCAGACTAGCAAAGGAAATAGAAAATAGGAATTATAAATGGCAAGAGCATTAAAAAATATTTTAGTAACAGGTGGCGCTGGATTTATTGGAGCTAATTTCATACATTATCTCTCAAAAATTGGATTTAAAGGTCATATCTTAAACCTCGATTCACTTACATATGCTGGTGACTTGAGTAACCTTTCTGGCATTGAAGATAGACTTGATTATGAATTCATGAAAGGCGATATTAGAGATAAGGATTATCTGAATTTTGTTTTTACAAAAAATGAAATTGATACTGTAGTTCATTTTGCAGCTGAAAGCCATGTAGATAATTCTATTTCAGGACCACGAATTTTTGCAGAGACTAATGTCATGGGCACATTCGAACTGTTAACCGCTGCACGAGCTTATTGGCAAAAAGACGGCAAATACAAAGAAGGCGTTCACTTTCATCATATTTCCACCGATGAGGTTTACGGCTCGTTAGGCGAAACAGGTTTTTTCACAGAGACTACTCCCTATGATCCGTCATCGCCTTACTCTGCATCTAAAGCAGCATCCGACCATTTCGTAAACGCATTTAACCGCACGTTTGGAATGCCAATTACAATGTCGAATTGTTCTAACAACTATGGTCCTTATCAAAATAGAGAAAAACTAATTCCACTGATGATTACAAATGCGATTAATGGTCGTAATCTTCCCGTCTATGGCGATGGGAAAAATGTACGCGATTGGTTGTATGTAGAAGATCATTGCGATGCTATTTGGACTATCTTGCAAAAAGGCGAGAATGGACGCTCTTATAATGTAGGGGGTAATAACGAGTGGGCGAATATCAACATCGTTAAAAAAATCTGTGATGTATTAGGTAAGCTAACACCAAGACCAGTCAGCGAATACGAGAAACTAATCCACTACGTCACCGACCGTCCGGGACACGATAGACGTTATGCGATTGATGCAACTCGAATCCAAAAAGAACTTGGTTGGTTTCCTAAAGAGACTTTTGAAACTGGAATCGAGAAAACAGTGAAGTTTTACTTAGGGTAAGGCTTTTGTAATAATATCCATTGAATACTATCGTTCATAAATTTATTCTATTTTGCTTCATCCTTCTATTAGCATTTTGTAATACGCATAAACAAGTGAAAGATGTTAAAGATCATAATTATTTTGCATTAAGAGATATAACTTTAGGCAAAGAAAACACGATATACTTATCAACTAGATCAGTATATATTTCACAAGGAAAAAACCAAGAAGCATTCGAAAAATTCCAGGAATTGCACGCAGACAATAAACTCAAAAGAAACTATTGGAAATGTAAAATAAAAAACAATACAATTCTCGAATGCACAGAAGAGTTAGTAATTAAGGATGTATCAAATGAAGTTACTCCTAAATAGCCTCCTTTTTCTTTCTTGTTTACTATTGAATAATTGTGACAATAGTATTTATGTTAAACACGTCTATACAGATTTTAAAAAAATAGGGGCATATCCAAATCAGCCGGTAGATACTTATGAAATTACAAGGGTTACTACTATTAGAACAGCGGAGACAATTAATAAATCTAGAATGAAAAATGTGTATTATTATACCCTCCCTCCTCTCTTAAAACTAGTTCGCTTTGCAATTTCCACAGGAGAATCGGGAATCGTATTTTTAGAAGATCCAGAATCAGAGGACAATCATAACGTTGTGTTATTTAAGCCTGCTGCTGACAAATACGTAATGGTTACTAAAATGTTGTGCGTAATTGATAAAGAAGAAAAATTATTATGCCAGTAATTCTAAACTTCTTCTTAAAAAAAAATATATCGGTACCTTTATTACTATTTTTCTTTTTAATAAATAATTGTGCAAGCGGACAAATAAAAATACCCACACGTAGAGTGCTCACTCAAATTCAAACCAATACTCCCGGAGTGATCTATAGATTTTACGTAGACTTAGAAGATAAAACTGTCGTAAAAAATAATATTTTTGGCGTTGAAAGAGTTTACTTAGGGAATGACTCTAGCACAGGCGAAGCATTCTTTAAATTTTATTTTTACCAAGAAGCAGGCATAGAAATCTGTACCTTTAAAAAAGATATTAATAATTATGAATGCAAAGATTTAGAAATAGTCTTTAAGAAGAAAGAATTGAACGCTGATGAACGCTGATTTTCAAGCATGTATTATTTGATTTTAATTCCACGCAATACCACTAAGCCTTTTTCTTTATAATGCCATCACGCAGAAGTTGCTCGAAGTGATCGCATACTGTCTGTTTAATGCTAGTGAAATTCAAACCTAAATCTTTTTTGGTGTAGGAATTATCGTATTTAATAGGAACTCCAATATTCTTTTCTACATACTCATGACTAAATCCGAGAATAGGACCAAAGAGCCAAACCATGATATAAGGAACTTGCCATTTTGGAAACGGATACTCTTCTCCAAATTGCTCTCGAAGATAGGTGGCTAATCCCAATAATTCAATGGAATCACTGCAAGAAATATGTCTGCCTTTTGCGGTAGGGGTAAAGCCTGCCTGTATATGAGCGCGAGCAACGTCACGAACGTCTGTAATTCCAAACCAAAGTTCTGGAACCCCGAAAGAAAAAGTTCCATTTCCGAGTTGAATCATCATATTGATACTTGTTGAATCAGTTCGCTTGGTAAGAGAAGGTCCCAATACGAAGGCGGGGTTAATGGTGAGTAAATCCCATCTAGATTGAGCGTTTGCGATCTTCCATGCTTCTTGTTCAGCTACTGTTTTAGAATAAGAATAGGGACTATGAGTAATAGAGCTAGTAGTGTTCCAATATTCTTCTGTAAAAATTTTATCTTTTGTTTGCGCAATATCTTTATTATCCCCATAAATAGATGCACAGCTAGAAGTGAGAACTACTCTCTTGACAGATGACGTTGCATTGACCGAATTAAGCACATTAGCCGTTCCGCCTTTTGCCGGCTCAATCAAATCTTTTTGTGCGTCTTTGATTCCTACTACAAAAAAAGGAGACGCCATATGAATTACTAATTCGCAATCTTGCATTGCCGGTAAAAAAGAATCCCTCTTCATTAAGTCTGCATCGAATACTACCAATTTGCCTTTAGAATTGTTTGCAATTTCTTCAAGATGAATATACTTATCCTTCTTCGATTTATCTCGGACAGTTGTATGAACTGTATGCCCTTCTTCTAAGAGAAATTTTACGACCCAGGACGCGATATAGCCGCTCCCGCCGGTAACTAGGATTGGTTTCGATGGATTGATATTCATATTTACATACAAGACTTTCTACCCAAAAACACAATCTTAAATTAGATTGACTTTCTGATTCTAATTCATAACCTTTACCTATGGAAAATTTAGCACGTAAATTCTATACAGAATCAGAATATCTTGAACTAGAAAAATCATCTGAATATAAAAGTGAATATTACAAAGGAGAAATCTTTGCAATGGCAGGTGCTTCTGCTCTCCACAATAGACTTGTTCGTAACCTCACGGGACTATTCTGGGAAAAATTCAGAAATCACCCATGTAATGTATATGCCTCTGATTTACGAGTTCGAATTAATACGTCAAGCCTTTATACATATCCAGACTTAGTGATTGTTTGTGGAAAAGAAGAATACTTGGATAATAGTTTGGATACTTTAACAAACCCTACAATTATCTTTGAAGTTCTTTCTGATTCCACAGAAAAGTATGACAGAGGGCAAAAATTTTCTTTCTATAGAGAAATTTCATCCTTACGTGAATACGTCTTAGTATCCTCACGAGAAAGAAAGTTAGAAAAATTTAAACGAGTCGATAGCGGCAACTGGTTATTTTCCGAATCAAAAGAAGGAGAACCATTTCAAATTGAATCCATTGAATCCTTTCTAAATCTAGAAGATGTTTATGAGAAAGTGGATTGGTCACTCGTAGAAAACAAAGGCATTAGGTAGTAAACCAATTTGAAATTTTCGGCATATCTATTCAATATTGTATTTTTCTTCTCACTTCTTAACTCTAATTTATCCGCTCTCGAATTTCCTAAGGATCATTCGTTTCATAAAGAGTATGCGCTTGAATGGTGTTATTTTGTCGGGAATCTAAACGTAGCAAACGGCGATGAATTAGGATATGAGTTAAGTTTCTTTAAAGCGAAGTTAAATGGAAAAGAAGAAGTATTTCCAGTCCATTTTGCAATTTCAGATATTACGAATAAAAAACATTATACTGCACAAACAACCCAGCGTAAGATTGGAAACTTAGCGGTTTACAATGATTTACTTATACGAAGTGGAGATTTCAAAATAGAAATTCTAAGTGAATCTGATTTTAAAATCACAGCAATTCCAAGAAAAGAAAATATTTCTTTAGAATTACGGCTAACGGCTAATAAAAAAGAAATTCTTTTACACGGAGACAAAGGCTATTCTCTAAAGAGCAACAAGAATAAAAATTTCTATTCGTATTATTATTCGATTCCAAGGCTAACTACAAAAGGCTATTTGAAAATCGGAGAGCGCAAACTAGAAGTAACCGCAGGAACTTCCTGGATGGATCATGAATGGAGTTTTCCGATTGCAGATGCGAGTAAAAATCCTGATTCAAGAAAATCCCTTGCTTCAGAAGAAAATTCCTGGGATTGGATTTGTCTGAACTTAGACGATGGATCAGACTTAATGCTTTTTAATTTTAGAGAGAAAAAGAATGATTCACCGGAAACCTTTGGAACTTTGCGTTTGCCAAATGGAGAAATAAAACACTTTCAATCCGCGAATGAAATAAAATTAGAAGCAAAAGAGACTACCTGGAAGAGCAAAGAGACTAATAAACGTTATCCAATGAGTTGGAAAATTCAATCGAGTGACTTACAACTAGAAATTGAGACCAGATTTTCGGAACAGGAATTTATCGGAATGGCTACGACTGGAAATTCGTATTGGGAAGGCGCGGTAACTGCAAAAGGGATACTAAATGGAAAACCAGTTGCGGCTAAGGGCTACTTGGAGTT
>JANYCR010000251.1 GCA_025360185.1 Leptospiraceae bacterium
GTGAGAATAATTATGATACCTTTTGTAAATTCGAAAGGAAGAAAAAGTTAAAGCGGCTAATCCTATAATGCCACCAACAAATACAAATTTATTTTCTTCTAAGAGTGATCCAATGATTAAAATTAAATCTTTGCCTAAAAAGACATAGGCTTCGTATCCAATATGCTTATTGGCGTGCTCGAAGTAAAGAATATCCGCAATCAAAATAGCAACAGTAAAAACCACTAGCAAAATCGGAGTGAACGACCAGAGGAAAACATAAAGCTTTTTTCGATTCAGAAAATCAATGCAAGAAAGAATAAATAATAAGCCAAACACAATACAGATAGCTGCAATATCAAACCTGACCCCTTCCGCGAAAGCCCATAAAATCGTGGAGGGCTTAATTTCTTTAAAGTCAATGCGATACGCATACTTTAAAAAGAAAGCAATCCTATAGACCGTGAACAGCGGAACCCCTAGTAGAAATAGGATCCCAAAAAATTTAAAATTATAAGACAAGAAAATTTTCTTTAAAAAGTCGATAGCTTTATTTTTCATAATCTAAAAAAATTTCAGAATAAATAAAACGTTCTGTCAATTCATTTTTATATTATCGTAGAAATAGTCTTTTAGGATTCTACATTCATTTTTTCGTTTTTACAAACATTCTCTATGATGGCTAAATTAATACATATATTAAATTAGCCTTGACTAATTTAATGTCTACGTTAAACTAGTCAACTATGGATAGACTGATATTTCAACCAATTCTAGAGGATCTTAAAAGTAAAATGGTCTTCTTGGGTGGACCACGCCAGTGCGGCAAAACATACTTAGCCAAGGAACTATTAAAATCTTTTCATTCCGAGAAAAATTATTTTAACTGGGATTCTGCCGATGACAGGAAAATAGTTTTAGCACAAAAATGGGGAAACGAGAAATTAATCGCACTCGATGAAATTCATAAATATCCCAAATGGAAAAATTTCGTGAAAGGGATTTACGATACCCAAAAAGAGAATCATAACTTTATCATTACCGGTTCTGCTAGATTAGATATCTATAAACGAGGCGGCGACTCGATGTTTGGTCGTTATCACTATTGGAGGTTACACCCATTTACCCTCAGTGAACTACCTAAAAAAATATCTGTCGAAGAAGCCTTTAAGCGTTTGATGCGTGTAGGAGGATTTCCAGAACCATTCTTAGATGGATCAGAACAAGTAGCACGCAGGTGGAGAAAAGAACGCTTTGATTTAATTCTCAGAGAAGACATTCGTGATTTAGAAAGAGTAAATGAAATCCAAAATATTTCTTTGTTAGTTGATCTTTTAAAAACACGCGTGGGTTCTCTGATTGTTGTTTCTAATCTTGCAGCAGATTTACAAGTAGCCTCTAATACCGTTAAGCGCTGGATTGAAATTCTAGAGCGAATGTATTTTATTTTTGTAGTAAGACCTTATACTGAAAAATTGAGTCGAGCTATTTCTAAACCCTTTAAAATTTATTTTTATGACAATGCCGATGTAGAAGGAGACGAGGGTGCTGTTTTTGAAAACCTTGTAGCAACTCATCTATTTAAAAAAATTCAATTCATCGAAGACAGTCAGGGATACAGGCAACAATTATATTTTATTCGAGACAAAGAAGGACGTGAAATTGACTTTGCTATTACCAAAGATAAAAAATTAGAATTTCTAATTGAAGCGAAGTTGAGTGAAGAAGAGATTTCAAAAAACCTAACCTATTACTCCGAAAAATTAAATCCAATGAGAAGTTTGCAGTTGGTGGCAAATCTCAAACGCGAATATAAAAAAAATAAATTAGAAGTCCTCTCTGCTAAAGATTTTTTAGTGAATTTGAGTTAGGTATACCAAGCAAAATTATCATTCCTACGCCAAGTTCACGCTAATTCATCATTAACAATTAACCACTAACCATTATTACTTAGGTAGTTTCCGCATTCTTGTAAAATTTTCGAGAAATTCAATTTACAAATTCGTCCAAAGTTTTAGTTTGCGTTTATGAGTAATATAAAATCCGACTACGTTCTACACCCATGGCACGGGATTTCTCCCGGAAGTAAAATTCCTGATGAAGTCGATGCATTTATAGAAATGCTACCGACTGATACAGTGAAGTATGAAGTGGACAAAAAATCAGGCTACATTCGCCTTGATAGACCACAAAAATATTCGAACCATTGTCCTTCCTTATATGGTTTTATTCCACAGACTTATTGCGGCGAAAAAATTGCAAAGTTTTGTATGGATAAAACTGGGAAGAAAGACATTGAAGGCGATGGAGATCCTTTAGATATATGCGTATTAACCTCTAGTGCAATTACACATGGTAATATATTGATGAGTGTAGTTCCAATTGGTGGAATGCGGATGATCGATAAAAATGAAGCAGACGACAAAATCATTGCGATACTAAAAGGGGATTCGATTTTTGGTCATATGCAGGATATTCACCATTGTCCGGCAGATTTGATTAATAAGCTAAAGCATTATTTTTTAACTTACAAAGTAATGCCTGACCAAAGCGATCCTCCTTTAGTTGAAATTACAGGAGTCTACGGTGCACAAGAAGCAAAACAAATTATCCAAGTCGCTCTTCAGGATTACAAGGATAAATTTCCAAGCTAGAATGATAAATCTTTTAATTCTAATTTGTTTATTTCCCTTTTCTCTATTTCCACAGTCGGCTAAGACGAATTATCCATCAAAGTCAACCCCGGCTGCGGTAAAAAAAGAACCAAGTAAAGATTCTAAAAAAGATGCTCCCATGCCAAAAGATATTTACTCTAGTGAAGACTTTACAAGCATAGAAAAAAAAATCCAGACTTGGAGTCTTGAGGAAATTGAGTCTTATGCGGTAGCGAATAATCCTCTTTATCTCGCAGAGAAGCAAAATATAGGAATGGCAAGAGGTGATTTAATTACAGCTGCACTTTATAGAAATCCGGTTCTTTCCTATCAACAACAATTTATACCATTAAACATAACAGAGTCCGCGACTAATTACGGTCCAACCCTTGGCACAAATGGTGCTGGATTTCAAACCTTTCGCCAAAATGTCCCCGGAGGAATCGGCGGACCTCCTGAAATTGCACCTTCCGTTTCATGGGAGTATGACTTTGGAATCATCCGAAATCAAAAGGTAAAAGTAGCTACACAGGGATTCCAAGCGCAGATTGCTCAATTTGCTGACTTTGATAGACAATTCAGGCTTAGACTCAGACAAAATTATTGGCTTCACTTATACATCACTGAACTCATAGATTTCCAAAAAGAATTTTATGAAAATTACAAAGACCTTCTTGAACTAAATAAATTTAGAGCGGATAAGGGTGATATTGCGGAGCTAGAATACGATCGCCTTCAACTTGAAAGAATTCGCATCGAAAAAGATTATAAAGATGCAGATATATTGAGAGCACAAATTGCAAAGGAACTACGATTTTTAATTGGCATCGCTCCGAGCAATCAAATTTTAAATTTCAAGGGAAATCTAAAATACTTTACAACAGAAGAACTCGGACTAAATCTAAATGATTTTAATATAGAAGATAGACCGGATTTGCAAGCACTCAAGTCGAGGTCGGTTCAAAATAAACTTACAATTGATCTAAAGAAAAAAGAGGGCTATTCTTCTTATATAAATTTCGGAGGTGAAGTTAGATTAAAGGGTAACGAACAGTATGCGGGAGTATTCGCAAGTGTGCCCTTAAAACTATTTGACCGAAATCAAGGTGAAATTTTAAAAGCAGAAGAAAATTACAAAAAAAGCCAACTAGAAGTAGAATCAAAACGAAAACAGATTTACTCTGAAATTCGTGCCGCATTACGAGAAGTAACCGCTCGCGAAGAGTTACTTTCAAATTACCGCGAAATAAAACTTTTAGATAAAAATAAAGACGTGCAAGAAAAATATCGTCTCGCTTACATTCGGGGCGCGTCCAATCTAGTAACATTTTTGGAAGCGGAGAAAAACTATCTAACTGTCCTTCGTGGATATTTTGAGCAATTGTATCTTTATTACAATTCCATCGAATTATTTAGAGCGGCTATTGGCAAACTGGGGAATATAAATGACTAAAAGAGAAAAGATAATCGAATTAACAAAACATATGAATAAGTATTGGTATCTCGCAATTCTATTTGTAATAATCGGTGGATACCTGGTTTACCAAAAAATAAATTCAAAACCAAACAAGATCGACTCACAAACCGTTGCAAAAGATAAGCGTATCATTATTTCAGATGATATTTTAAAGACTCATCCTCTCTCCACTGTTAAGATCAGGGAGCGAGGATTTTATGAAGAAATTACTTTGCCTGGAAAAGTCTCCTATGATTTGGAAAATCTGGCGAATGTTGGATCGCGGGTAACAGGACGTATTACGGAAGTATTTGTAAAAGAAGGAGACCAGGTAAGACAGGGAAGTAGACTTGCTACGATTTCTTCCGTTGAGTTAAGCAATGCACAGTCTAATTATCTCAAATCAAAAGTTAGATTGGAAGCATTAAAAATTCAAGCCCAACGTGCTAATGAACTTTACGAAAAAAAAATTATCTCTTCGAGAGAATTCGAAATAGCTAACATGGAATATAAAACAGTAAAGACAGAAATGGATACTAGTTATAATACGCTAGAAATTTTTGGTCTTACAAAATCAGAAATCCAGGGACTCGAATCAGGAAGTCAAAAGCAACAAAACCTAACTATCCGCAGTCCCATTCATGGAACCGTAACTATTAGAAAAGCCGTCAATGGGGAAGCTGTCAATGTAGAAGAAAATCTTTTTGTTATCGCTGATTTGCGTCGCCTTTGGATACTACTCGATGTTTATGAAAAAGATTTATACTCTGTAAAAATTGGTGCAGAAGCAACAGTAACCACATTAGGAGATAAACCTGAAACAGTAAAAGCTTACGTAGCACATGTAAGCGAAGTGATCGATCAAGTCAAGCATACCGCAGAAATCCGCTTAGAAGTAAACAATGGAGAATCAAAATTAAAACCCGGGCAAACTATCAGTGCGAAAGTCCAGGGTCTCATATCAGGCGGTAAATCGCGCAAAATCATGGTTGTCCCTTCTGAGGCAGTTCATAAAATTGAAGGTAAAACGATAGTATTCGCAGCAAACGCAGATGGATCTTTCGAAGCACTCGACGTTGTAACCGGTGAAGCAATTGATGATGATATTGAGATCAAGTCAGGCATCCCATTAGAAAAAAACATCGTAAGCGAGGGTTCCTTTGTTTTAAAAAGTGAGTTCTTAAAATGATTGAATCCCTTATTGCATTTTCAATTAGAAAACGTTTTGCAGTTATTATTATTACTGCCCTGATTTCGCTTATTGGACTTTATAACGCAATCCATCTTTCCGTTGATGCAGTCCCCGATGTAACGAATGTGCAGGTATCTGTTGTTACCCCCTCTCCGGGATTATCACCAATTGAAGTAGAGCAATTCATCACCTATCCGGTTGAGATTGCCATGACCGGTCTTCCTAACGTAGAAGAGATTCGATCTATTTCGAGGACGGGTGTGAGTAGCGTAACAATTGTATTCAAAGACCATGTTAATATTTGGTTTGCAAGGCAGCTTGTAAATGAAAGACTAAAAGATGTTGAAAACGAAATCCCGCCCGGATACGGAACTCCCGGCTTATCACCAGTAGCCACAGGTCTTGGGGATATTTATGAGTTTGTGCTAACCTCCGATAAACATAGTCCGATGGAATTAAGAACCTATATGGACTGGGAACTTTCTAAAAAAATAAAATCTCTTCCAGGTGTTATTGATGTAAATACAATCGGTGGAGAAGTTAAACAATACCAAGTTCTTATTGATCCACGAAGACTTGCAGCGCATAATATCACTTTCTCCGACTTGCTCGATAGACTACAAGAAGTAAATCGAAATGCGGGTGGTGGCTATGTGATGAAAGGAAATGAACAAATCGTTATTCGTGGGGAAGGTCAATTCAAATCGATTGAGGAACTTGCAAACACTGCAATCAATACGGATAAGGACGGTATTCCTCTCTTACTTGGAAATATTGCAACTGTAAAAATCGGTCCATCTATTCGATTCGGGCTTATTACAAAAGGCGGTAAAGGCGAAGTAGTCGGTGGAACAGTGATGATGCTCATCGGAGAAAATTCCCGCGAAGTTGTCGAAGTCATAAAAAAAAGAGTAGAAGAATTAAAAAAAGACCTTCCAGATGGAATGAAAATCGAACCATTCTATGATAGATCCGAATTCATTAACCGCGCCTTAAAAACAGTATTTATAAATTTAGCCGAGGGCGCAATATTAGTATTTGTCGCACTGATTATTTCACTCGGAACAGTTAAAGGTGGAGCGTTAGTTGCTTCAGCTATTCCAATTTCTATGCTAGTCGCTGTAATCTTTATGCGGCAAATCGGCGTTGTAGGTAATTTAATGAGCCTTGGTGCGCTCGACTTCGGGCTACTAGTTGATGGTCCAATTGTCATGCTAGAATCTGTAATGGCAGGTTTTATAGCTAAACGAGCAATGTTTCCAGACAATATAGATGATGCTGAAAAGAGAATTCGCTCTGTGGAGCTAATACAAAGTAGCTGCATTCGTGTCGCGCGTGCGGCAGTGTTTTCTGTAGCGATTATCATGTTAGTGTATTTGCCACTAATGGTTCTCGAAGGTGTAGAGGGAAGAATGTTTCGCCCGATGGCAATCACAGTCGCCTTGGCATTAGCCGCTGCACTTCTTTTTTCCCTGACTACTTTTCCGGCAGGCGTTTCTTATCTTTTTGAAAATCCAGAATTTCATCATAGTCATTATTGGGATGTATTGGAAGAAAAATATAAAATCTTTCTAAATTATGGACTTTCGAAGCGAAAGGAAGTTGTTTTTACTTCGATAGGAGTATTTGTATTTTCCTTAATTGTAGGGATGAGCCTCGGTGCAGAATTCCTTCCGCGTATTGATGAAGGAGAATTGAATATAGACGTTAAGCGCCTCCCTTCTACTTCTATCAATCATTCCCGTGATTTGAATAGTGAAATTGAAAAAGTATTACTTGCCTTTCCTGAAGTCACAAGTGCTATTTCTAAAACTGGTAGAGGAGAATCTGCCGCAGAACCCGTCGGAACAGATGAGGGGGAAATGATGGTTAAACTCAAAGACAAGAAAGAGTGGACTACTGCAAAGGATAGAGAAGAGCTCATGACTATAATGAAAGATAAAATTCTTGCTTCTGTTCCTTCGAGCTATATCAGCATGTCGCAGCCAATTGAAAATCGGGTAAACGCATTATTAGCCGGTTCGAAAGCAGATATAGTAATCAAAGTTTACGGGGACGATTTAGTTCAGTTAAAAAAAATCGGGGAAGACATTGCAGAAATTTTAAAAGAAGTTCAGGGAACGGGCGATCTTCGTGTGCAGCGTGTCCTAGGTTTACCTCTACTAGAAATAAAAGCAAATAGATCAAAGATGTCGCGCTATGGAGTATCGGCTAACGAGATGTTAGACATTGTAGAGACTCTTCGAATAGGGCGGAATGCCGGAAAAGTATTTGAAGGACTTAAAAGATTTGATCTTGTTGTTAGACTCGACGTTGATTTTAAAGAAATTGAATTCATTGAAAATATCCCAGTGATGACTTCCTTTGGAACAACAGTTCCACTAGGGCAAATTGCAGACATTAAAATTGAAGAAGGACCTGCCTCAATTACCCGAGAAGCTCTAAAGAGAAGACTTTTC
The DNA here is from genome assembly GCA_025360185.1 of Leptospiraceae bacterium. Taxonomy (GTDB): domain Bacteria; phylum Spirochaetota; class Leptospiria; order Leptospirales; family Leptospiraceae; genus UBA2033. The sequence continues at coordinate 7,741 of JANYCR010000251.1, forward strand.
GTAGAAGTAAATATTCGCGGGCGAGACCTTGTTAGCTACATCAACGAAGCAAAGGAAAAAACGGCAAAGGTTACAAATGATTTGCCAGACGGATACTATGTTGAATGGGGTGGACAATTTGAAAATTTCACTCGCGCCAAAAATAGATTAGCCCTTGTTGTTCCAATTGCTATGGTAATTATTTTTTCCATGTTGATTGCAGCATTTGGTAGTGCAAGGTATGCAGTTGGCGTATTTATGGTCGTCCCTCTTGCAGTATCAGGCGGAATCTTAAGCCTGGTATTGCGTGGGCTACCTTTTAGTATCCCCGCCGGTGTTGGATTTATCGCCGTCAGCGGAATAGCAGTATTAAACGGTGTCGTTTATGCCTCTGTTCTCAGGGAACAATTAGAAGAAGGAATCAGACTTTCTGAAGCAGTAATCAAAGCCTCCGTTCTTTCTCTTCGCCCGATCATGACAACAGAAACCATTGCAGCAATTGGTTTTATTCCAATGGCGATTTCATCCAATGCAGGGGCAGAGGTACAAAGACCTTTAGCCACAGTAGTCATCGGTGGAGTTCTAGTAGCAACCCTACTTTCGAGGCTACTATTACCGATTGCAATGGAATACTTACTAAAAGATGTCACTACGGAAATTCCTTTGGGCAATGACGATGGAATTTCTGTCCCTGTAATAACTACAGAGTCAAATATTGATTTACCACAAGAAATAAACAAAGAAGATGATAATATGCAAGAAAAAAATAAAAAGCATAAAAAAAAGAAAGAAAATCCAGCCGATCAAGATATTAAATAGAATGGAAAATCGCAAAGAAGCAGAATATAAAACTTTTATTGAGAATGAAATTTTCATTTTAGAAATAAGTGGGATACTCGATGTTATCTCTACACCAAAGATTTGGCAAGAAACTGATAGCATTTTACATAAGAATAAATTTAAGAAATTAATAATTCAAGCGAGGGACATTCATGATTGCGAAGGAGTAGGAATAGCTCTCCTATTTCATTATAAAAAAGTAGCAAAGCATTTGGAAGCCGAGTTTGAAATTCAGGGATTAGAAAAAAAATTCGAAGACTTACTAAATTTTTTCACTCATGAAAATGAAACCAAAGCCCTCGTAAATTTTCAAGATAGCTGGAACACACCAGAAAAGATAGGCTTCCGCACAGTTCAAATTTGGGAAGAGACAAAATTTATCATTAATTTCATAGGGGAATGCTCTGTTCTACTCTTTAGTTCTTTTAAAAATCCAAGTAAGATAAAATGGTTTGAAGTCATTAAGGTTGCGGAAAACGCAGGAGTAAACGCTCTGCCAATTATTGTATTAATTGGTTTTTTACTTGGGCTCATCATGTCTTTCCAGTCTGCAATTCCAATGCAAAGATTTGGGGCAGAAATTTTCGTGGCGAATTTAGTTTCCATGTCACTCTTTAGAGAACTAGGACCACTCATGACCGCAATCATTATCGCTGGACGTACTGCTTCTTCATTTGCCGCTGAGCTTGGAACTATGAAAGTGAGCGAAGAAATTGACGCAATCACAACTATGGGACTCAGCCCTCTGCAGTTCTTGGTTATACCGAGGTTAATCGCTGGCATTATTATTAGCCCGATGCTTACCATTTTTTTTACTCTGGCAGGTCTAATCGGGAGCGCTGTCGTTATGATGTCGTTTCAATATCCATTTATCACTTTCGTTAATCAAGTGTTATCCGCAGTAAAAAATGGAGACATGCTAGGTGGACTTTTTAAGGCTACAGTATTTGGAGGAGTTGTATCAGCCATCGGATGTTTTCATGGATTAAACACGAGCACCGGAGCAAGCTCTGTAGGTGAGTCTACAACAAAGTCCGTCGTGAACGGAATTATTTCCATTGCCGTATTGGATGGAGTTTTTTCCGTATTATTTTATTATTTGGGTGTGTAAATTTATTGACTAATTGAATCAAACCGATTCTAGATTGAAGTAATAGCCTATGAACACAGATATTAAAAAACCGATCATTGAAGTAAAAAATTTCACCGCAGTCATGGGTGGTGAAATGATTATTGATAATATTAGCTTTGAAGTAAATGCAGGAGAAATTTTTGTTATCTTAGGTGGGTCAGGCTGTGGCAAGAGCACACTACTCAAGCATATGATTGGACTCATTGAACCAGCCGCCGGTGATATTGAAATCGAAGGACAAAATATTGCAACTGCTACTGAGGAAATCAAAAAGAATATTCAAAATAGAATCGGTGTGATGTATCAGCAAGGTGCGCTATTTGGCTCAATGAACCTAATTGAAAATGTAAGCTTACCTTTACATGAGTTTACAACGTTTAGCCCCGAAGCGATTCACTTGATTGCGCATATGAAATTACAAATGGTAGGACTAGATAAATACGCAAGGCATATGCCGTCTGAAATTAGTGGCGGAATGAAGAAGCGGGCTGCGATTGCAAGAGCGATGGCATTGGATCCTAAAATTCTTTTCTTAGATGAGCCATCTGCCGGCTTAGACCCAATTACCTCTGCCGAGTTAGACCATCTAATTAAAAGATTGTCGCGTAACTTCAATATTACTTTTGTTGTAGTGACTCACGAATTAGAGAGTATATATTCAATAGCCGATAGAGTGATCATGCTAGATAAACGTGTAAAAAAAATTGTAGCCACTGGTCAGCCAGCCTATTTAAGGGATAACAGCGATAACCCGTGGGTACGACAATTTTTTAAAAGAGAAATTAATGTATCGTAAGAGAGGAAAACTATGAGACAGAGAATGAATTATTATAAAATCGGAATATTCGTAATATCGAGTATATTTGTTGTATCTCTTTTTATCATCATATTGGGAGCGGGAAATTTATTCCAAAAAAATTTATTTCTTGAAACCTATTTTGACGAATCCATTCAAGGTCTCGACGTGGGTTCTATTGTCAAATTCAGGGGAGTAAAAATTGGAACAGTCAAAGAAATTACATTCGTCCAGGACAAATACAAATTAGACCCTGATAGCCCGGATTTTTCAAAGGGACGTTACGTATTAGTAAAAATGGCTGTGAAAAACTTCTTTAACTTGTCTTCGAAAAGTGAAATTGACTCGGTGGTAAAACAGATGATAGGCAATGGACTTCGAATCAAATTGACCTCTCAAGGACTAACAGGAACTTCTTATTTAGAAATAGACTATCTAAATAAAGATTCAAATGAACCACTTGGAATTGGTTGGGAGCCTAATGAAGTGTATGTGCCATCTACAAAAAGCACGATTACAAAGATCGGTGCCTCCATGGATGAATTTCTAAAAAAATTAGATGCAGCGGATATTGAGAATATGGCGAAGAACTTAAATACGTTAGTCGTAACATTGGATACTTCTTTAAAAGCAGCAAATATCGGAGAAATGGCAACAAACGGAAATGCTCTCCTTACAGAAATAAGAGAGACAAATAAAGAACTAAAAAAAATTGTCGCGAACCCTAAAATGCAAGACCTCCCTACAAAATTAAATGAATCACTAACACTCATGTCGCAGAGCATGAACAAGCTCAATAATATGCTGAGTAATAATAATAAAGACATTTCAGTAGCAGTAGAAAATTTTAGAATTGTAACTGAGGATTTAAGAGAAGTAAGTAATAATGCAAAAAAATACCCGTCTATGTTACTTTTCGGGGAAGCACCTAAATCTTCAGAGATGGGAAAAAAATGAATATACAATATTTTATTTTTACACTAGTATTTGCTATTAGCCTCACAAATTGTGTAAGTAGCATTTCGAGAGAAGCACCTAAGAAAAGATTTTTTTCCATCGAAGCAGATGCCGGCAAAATTAAAAAAAGCACAGCAGTTAAATTCAGTAAGCTTCGAATCAATAAATTAAAAATCAATTCTAATTATGAAGGAAAAGAATTTATTTACAGGAAAGACTTAGACTTTGAAAGCGACTATTATAATCAATTCTTAACCTCGCCTCCAACTAATATTACCGAGCAAGTTATTACCTGGATCAATGAAAGCAGATTATCAGAGGTAATCACAAACCGAATGAGTAGCTCTGATTCCAATTTACTACTAGAGGGTAATATTAATTTACTCTACGCAGATTTTTCTGGAGGTAAAATATATTCCATTCTAGAAATAGAATTTTATCTTTCTGACAATGCAAAAGATCAAGTAGTCTTCAAGAAAGTCTATTCAAAGAAAATCTTAGCGACTGACAAAGACACGGCTCGTACATCGCGAACGACCTCTCGTGCGGCATCTCGCCCGGCGCGTCGCGCTGGATCATCGACTTGAAGTCGGCGCCGGCGCTGA
>JANYCR010000252.1 GCA_025360185.1 Leptospiraceae bacterium
GGACTCCATATGGAGCCTGGCGTTGCTGAATATCGCCCTCCCGGCGCGAATCCTTACCGCGTTTACATTGAAGAGACTGCAATTAAAAATATGGACCCTACATTTCAAGGTCGTCCAGTTTTTGTTGAGCATGTTGACGAAGTGGATTTAGAAACTATTCAAAAAGATGCTGACGGATATGTAATTGAATCTTTTTTTAATCAAAAAGATGGAAAGCATTGGTGTAAGTTTATTGTTGTCTCAGACAGAGGACACGAAGCGATAAGAAATGGATGGAAACTATCTAATTGCTATCAGATAAAATCATCAGGCGGCGGCGGGTCTTGGCATGGAGTTGACTATGCTAAAGAAGTTGTGTCTGGAGAGTACGAGCATTTAGCAATAGTTCAAAATCCTAGATACGAAAATTCTGTTATCATGAGTCCTGAACAATTTAAAGAATATAATAATGAAAAAGAAATCGAACTTAAGCGTCTAGCTAATAATAAGGAGAAAAAGTCCATGTTTAATTTTTTCAAAAGAGAAAGAGTTGAAAACTCTGCTGATTTAGAAACTACAATTGTTGAATTGCCTAAGAGCAAGAAACAAATGTCCATTTCTGATATTTTAACAAAATTCGACGAGAGATTGGTTAACGGATATCATTGCAATGGCGATGAAATGGTTAAGCTTGGCGACAAACATATGTCTGTAAGCAATTTGATTGAAAAGCATATGGCACTTGAAAATGAAATGTCAGATATGATGAAGAAAAAAGAAAACAGTGAGTCTGAAGATCTTGAAAAAGAAAAACTTAAAGATAAAAAGAACGAAGATGACGGCGACATGGAAAATGAATCTGAATCTGAAGCTGAAAAAGCCAAAGAGGAAGTTAAAGATAAAGCCGACGAATTGAAAAAGAAAAATGAAAAAGAAAATTTTGACAAATTAAAAAACGCTCAAGCAACTGCTAAAAAAGTAGAGCACTTAGGTGAAATGTCAGAAGACCAAGTAGTTCGTGGTAAATCTCGTTACGGCTCTAAATAAGAAAGGGGCTTAAATATGTCAGTTACTCCAGGCGCAGTATCAACAAGCGGAATCACGAACACTCGTGCGACCGCGACCGCTGTCGCGCCGACAGGCGGAACAACTCCTTACGTATATCAATGGTACAGATCAACGGTTTCCGGGTTTACTCCTGGAACACCGACAGTAGTTTCTGGAGCAACTGGTTTATCAGTTTCTGAAACTACTCTGTCACAAGGTACTCAATATTATTATAAACAAGTTATTACTGATTCAAATGGAACTCCATCAATCGGTACGACTACGCAAGCAAGTGTTTTGACAACGACTTTGACAGCTGGAGCTCCATCTTCCTCAAATATCGGTTCAAACAGTGCGAGTATTTCAGTAGCCCCTCCGACTTTAGGAACAACTCCTTATTCTTATCAGTGGTACAGATCTACAGTTTCTGGATTTACCCCAGGCACTCCAACAATACTTTCTGGAAAAACATCAGCGGCGATTATTGACACTGGTTTAATTCCTGGAGCTCAATATTATTATGCGGCAATTGAAACGGATTCTTCAACGACTCCAGTTGCGGTTACTTCAGCTCAATTGAGTGTTTTAGCAGATACTAACAACCAAACGATGAATCAATTTATTCAGTCGCCATATCTTGGAATGTTGGATTTAAAATACAATCCAGATACACTTGCGGCTCAAATGGACGCAACAGTTGTTGGTCTTTACGTTGCTGGACAAGCTGTTAAGTTTACAGATGAAGTTGGTGGAGTTCCAAGAGTTGTTCCGTGTACTGCTGATACCGATATAGTTGCAGGATTTATCAATTTCAATATCAAGAACAAAAAATTCGTTGCTGGATCTACAATGGAAATTTCATTAGACCAAAACGTTATGTTCTTAACTGCTGGAACTGCATTATCTCGAGGAACTCGAGTGATGATCGCTCCAACGATTGCTCCTGGATGCGTAGTAGCTGCGACAACTGGAAAACCTGTTTGCGGATTTGTTTTAGATCCTGCAGCTGGTCCAGGCGAATTGATCAGAATTAAGTTAACAACCCCTAGCTATGCATTGATGCCATAAGGAGTAAAAAATGTCTCAATCATTAAATCAATTAGTACAGGCTCCAATTCAAGGCGAGCTCGACTTACAAGTTGATATGTCAACAATGTCTTGTCAGGTTGCTTCAGGAGAGCCAACTGCTTTGATTCCTGGACAAGCTGTTAAGATGGTCGACGATCTTGGCGGAGTTCCAAAAGTGACTGCGGTTGCTGCGGACGCCGATGATATTTTCGGATTTATTAATTACAGCACAAAAGATAAATCTTTTCCGGCTTTAGCTAAGGTTGAGATTTCATTTTTTCGCGGAAATGTAATGTATATGACTTCAAGCGCTGCGATTGCAAGAAATGCAAAAGTAATGGTTGTTGTTTCAGGAAGTAAAGTTGCAACAAGAGCTTCAACTGGAATTTGTATCGGACGAGCAATTGATAAAGCTACCGCTGCGAACCAATTGATTCGAGTGTTGATCGATTTACCAGGCGTGGCTTCATAATTTAACTTTTAAAAAATAGGAGAATACAAAATATGCAACCCGGACGAAAAATGAGAATTTTAAACTCAGAGGGTAAACCAGTTCTTTTGAATCAAGCCGAGCAATACCATGCTGATTATACTCAGAGAATGGTTAACGAGCGCCTTCAAAACGTACTTGGTTACGAAGTTGATATTACGACTTTAACTACGATAATGAAGAAAATCACAGAGCAAAAGTTTTTTGAAATTGCTCCAGCTGATATTATTCCAGTCCGAGTTGGAGAGGGAGCTTGGTCAAGTAACTTGCTTACTTATCGATCTTACCAATTAGGTGATGATTTTTCTACAGGTATAATTAACACAGGATCAAACAATTCTCGTTTAGCATCTGCGGACGCTGGCGTTGACAGTTTATCAATCCAAGTTAAAAATTGGGCTAAATCAATTGGTTGGTCAATTTTTGATCTTGAGCAAGCTGCTAAATCTGGAAACTGGGACATCGTTTCTGCAAAAGAGAAATCTAGAAAAAGAAATTGGGATCTTGGAATTCAGAAAGTTGCATTCCTTGGTATGGATGGAGATTCAAGCTGTCTTGGTCTTTATAATCAATCAGGAGTTACAAACAACACTTCTCTGATTACTCAACCATTATCAGCAATGACATCTGTTCAATTAACAGCTGTTTTGACAAGCCTTCTTAATACATACAGATCAAACTGTAACCGTACTGCTTGGCCAACTCACTTTATCATTCCAGAGTCTGATTTCTTGGGTCTTGCGACTCCATATAGTTCAGATTTCCCGAATGTTTCTAAGTTGCAATGGATCGAAAGCAATTTGCAAATCATGACTAAGAAAAAAGATTTCAAAGTAATGCCATGCGCTTACGGTGACACTGCTTACAATGCTCTTGGTGTAAATCGATATGTATTTTTGAACTACGACGAAGAATCAATCCGAATGGATATTCCAGTTGATTATACAAACACGCTAGCCAACTCTTTGGATAATTTCTCTTTTCAAAATGTTGGTTACGGTCAATTCACAGGCGTTTTAGCTTACCGACCTTTAGAATTACTTTATTATTCATACTAATTGAGTCCTTGGTCTGACGACAAAGGATAGTGCCCTGAGAAATCGGGGCAACTTCTTCGAGGGACTTTATGGCTTATACATATCCTACAGTTAATGATTTCAAAAATTATTTTGTACGCGATTTTCCGTATGGAGCAGATCCGGCAACTTCCATTTTAGATTCTGATATTTCAAAAGCCCAAGGTGAGGCCAATTTTAATTTCAGTTCGGCTTTTGCCACGTCTCAAGAAAATTTTAGCATGCTATTTAATTATTTAACGGCTCATTATCTAGTTATGGATATAAGGGCCAGTTCTCAGGGTATTAGTGGGACTTATTCTTGGCTTGAATCAAGCAAAAGCGTTGGTTCTGTATCTCAATCTTTTTCAATACCGCAAAGGATTTTAGACAATCCAGAGTATTCATATTTATCAAAAACAAATTACGGTGCTAAATATTTATCTCTTATTTTACCACGTCTGTCTGGACAAATTTTCAATGTTTGCGGAAGGACTAACCCGTGAGTGATTATAGCGGGCCAGCATTCGAATATAAAGACATGGGTCTTGATAATTTATTAAGGGCTCTAACTGGCGATTTACCGCAGGCAAGAGTTGGCGTTTTAGGATCGAATAATTCTAGGACTGCGGGAAAATCTAATAATGCCACGATCGGAAAAAATCATGAGTTCGGCGAGATTGTTAAACTTAATGGCCGAGATGTTAAATTGCCAGAGAGATCTTTTTTAAGAGTTCCAATTGCGGAAAACATGCAAGGATATCTTGATAGTTCTGGCATGTTTACAAAAGAAGCTGAAAGGCAAGTCGTTAGGGACGGATCTCTTGTTCCATGGATAACGAATCTTGGAATTATTGGCGTTTCGATTGTTCTAGACGCTTTTAAAACTGGCGGATTCGGAAAGTGGAAACCTTCTAACATGAAATTTAAGAAAAATCATCAGACTCTTGTTGAAACTCAGCAATTAAGAAATTCAATAACTTGGGACGTAAAAGAATGATTTTTTCTCAAGGTAAGAACACTCCATTAAATGCCAACTCAGGAACTGTGCCAGATATGTCTGGAGCTCTTGATAATTGGATGCAGCCGATGACGTTTACTCGGATCGTGAAATCAATTATAAATTTTCAACTTGTCGAAGCCCCTGTTAATGCTTCTTTTCAGGGAGTGATACAGCCTTTCTCTGCAAAAAAACTAGAAATAGCTATGGTCGGACAAACAGCATGGTCTTGGTATACGATTCACGTTCAATTAGGATTTGAATTGCAACCAGATGATGTTGTTAATTATTTAGGCGTTCAGTACCGAGTTATGGAGAAATCAGATTTTAATATTTACGGGTACACTGAATATCATGCGATTCAAGATTATACTGGATCGGGGCCAAACCCATGATTGTGCTTCAGAATGTTTTATCTTTAGGATTAAACCAACAAACCGTGTTCGTTGGTGACGGCGGAGTTCCTCCATATACTTATT
>JANYCR010000254.1 GCA_025360185.1 Leptospiraceae bacterium
GTCGATACATTCTACACATTTCCAAGCGGTCACACTGCGAATACTGCCAAAAAAGATTTAGTGAACCAGTTTATAGTCCAGATTCCGCTCATCTCAATGGGAACAATAACAGCGGCAGTGAAGCAAGCAGAGTCTGTCAAACGTCAGGCGGAATTGCAACTCACCCAGTCTGTTCGTTTTGCAAGAGAAGAAGTTCGAAAGGCTTACAATAGTTATGCGAACTCTCAGAAGGCAGAAGAAAGTTACCTCACCGCCTTAAATGCAACAGAAAATAATTATCAAGTTGTACAAAGAGACTACTACAAAAAAGCCGCGACAAGCCTAGATCTTTTGAATGCACAAATTGCATTAAAGAATGCGAAGGAAGATGTATTTAGAACCATACTCCAAAAGCAGCTAAACTTAGTTTGGCTCAAAGTGGCTATTGGGAAGTATCCGGAAGACTTAGAAAATAAAACAGAATAGGAAAAATAAATATGACACTATCAGATATTTCTATTAAAAATCCTGTATTTGCCTGGATGCTAATGTTCGGGCTCATATTCTTTGGCTTCATTTCATTTCGTAAAATGGGATTATCCCAAATGCCAGATGTAGACTTTCCAGTGGTCAATATCTCAGTAGCCTTAAACGGCGCAGCACCCGAGATTATGGAAACGAACGTCGTAGACATCATCGAAGAAAGTGTGATGAGCGTGGAAGGTATAGTATCATTAACCTCTACCTCTAAATATGGATCAGCAAATATAACAGTAGAATTTGATTTGAATAGAGATGTAGACGCAGCCCTGCAAGATATTCAGACAAAGGTAATCCAGGCACAAAAATTATTACCCAAGGAACTCGACCCTCCTGTGGTTACTAAGTATAACCCGGAAGAGCAACCGATTATGTGGGTAGGTGTATCTTACACCGGAAATAAAAGAGATCTCATGGTATATATCAAAGATCATTTGAAAAATAATTTCTCTACAGTCCCGGGCGTTGGGCAAATCCTACTCGGTGGATACACTGATAGAAATTTACGTCTCTGGGTAGATGGAAAAAAATTAAGCCAGAGAGAACTAACGATAGACGATATCATTAGCACGATTCAAAAAGAACACGTAGAAGTTCCTGCCGGGCTCTTAGAAACAAAAACGCAGCAAATGAATATTCGTTCCATGGGAGAAGCTCCGTCTGTTTCTACGTTTGGGAATCTTCCAATTTCTTTTCGAGGTGGTGCTCCAATATTCGACTCTATCATTCGAATTAAAGATGTAGCGTTAGTGGAAGATGGACTTGATGACGTAATGCGCGTTTCCCGCTTCAATGGAAAGCAAGCGGTTGGAATGGGAATCATCAAACAACGCGGAGTAAACGCAGTCAAAGTTGCAGAGGATGTTAAAAAACAAATCGAACTGGTTAAGAAAGATTTGCCGCCTGGATTTGAGATAGGAGTAAATTCAGATTCTACTAAGTTTATCAAAGAGTCTATTGAGGAATTAGAGTTTACACTTATATTATCCGCAATACTTACAAGTTTAGTTACATGGCTCTTCCTCGGAAGCCTTTCTTCTACAATCAATATTTTACTTGCCATTCCTACTTCTATCATGGGAAGTTTTATCATTCTAAGTGCATTCGGTTTTACGTTAAATACTTTTACACTCTTAGGGTTATCACTTGCAATTGGAATTGTAGTAGATGATGCAATCATGGTTTTAGAAAATATTGTGCGCCACAGGGAAATGGGCAAAAGCTTATTAACCGCAGCAATTGATGGGGCTAGAGAGATTACATTCGCGGCAATTGCAGCAACTCTTGCAATCGTAGCAATATTTCTGCCCGTTGCATTCATGTCAGGTATCATTGGAAAATACTTTTACCAATTTGCAATCACCATCACAGCCGCTGTTTTATTGTCTCTTCTTGAAGCGCTTACACTTACACCAATGCGATGCTCCCAGTTTTTACAGACTAGAAGCGAGAATAGATTTATGAAGATGGTCGATGCCGGTATGACTAAGCTGGAAAATTCTTATGAAGTAATTTTAAAATTCTGTCTATCACATAAATTAATTGTTCTATCAATTTCTGCAATCATCTTTGGGGCTTCTATATTTATCATTAAGCCTATTAAAAAAGAATTTGTTCCCTCGCAAGATCAGAGTCAACTTTTGATTAGACTCCAAACTCCTGTTGGCTCATCATTCGCTTACACAGACTCAATGGCAACCAAATGCGAAGAATACCTATTAGCCAATAAAGATGTTCAGAGAGCATACGTAACGGTAGGCGGTATGGGCTCTATGGGAGGCGCACAGTCAAACCTTGCCATGTTTTTTATTACTTTAAAAAGCCCCAATGAACGAACAGTAAATCCTGAGACTAATAAGAATTATACGCAGGCAGAAATTTCTGTTCTATTTAGAAAAGAACTCGGTAAGATTTCAAAAGAATTAAAAATAGTCGTGCAAGATTTATCTATGCGCGGTTTCTCAAGCTCGCGTGGCTTTCCGATCGAGTTTTATATTCAAGGAAAGAGTTGGGAAAAGCTAGCCGAAAGCTCGGATGAAATTATAAAGCAAATGAAAGAAAGTGGAAAGTTTGTAGACGTAGACACCAACTACCAGGTTGGTCAACCGGAATTGCATATCGTTCCAAATAGAGAAGCGGCAATGCGATATGGTGTAAGTATCTCAAGCATTGGAACAGTAATCGGTGCCATGATAGGTGGAGTCAAGTCAGGGCAATTCACGGAAGCCGGTCATCGCTACTACGTCAACTTACGAGTAGCCGCAAGTGAAAGAGAAAAAATCGAAGACATAAAAGACTTGTATGTTAGAAACAACAAAGGCGAACTAGTGCGAGTATCCGACGTTGTAAAAATTGAAGAGACAAAGTCTCTCCAGAGCATAACAAGGATGAGCCGCGAAAGAGCGATTACAATATTCGCAAATCCTGCACCCGGGGCAAGTCAGGAAATCGCCCTTAAAAAAGCCGAAGAAATTGCGCGTAAAGTTTTACCAGAAGGCTACTCGGTTGGATTTAGTGGCTCAGCCAAGACAATGGGCGACTCGTTTAATAGCCTCGGCTACGCCCTACTACTCGGTATCGTTATCGCCTACATGATATTAGCCAGCCAGTTCAATAGTTATATCCATCCAGTCACAGTATTACTTGCACTTCCTTTTAGTTTCACAGGAGCCGTTTTCTCTTTGTGGATAACAGGGAATTCTCTCAATGTATATAGCTTCATTGCTCTTATTCTACTCATGGGTCTTGTGAAGAAAAACTCGATTATCCTCGTAGACTTCACAAACCAGCTACGCGAAAGCGGACTCGCCGTAAAAGATGCATTACTAAAAGCAGGACCTGTGCGGCTAAGACCAATTCTAATGACATCGATTTCCACTATTGCAGCAGCAATTCCACCAGCGTTATCAATCGGTCCGGGAGGAGAGACAAGAGTTCCCATGGCGATTGCTATTATTGGCGGGATTGTAGTTTCTACATTACTTACGCTTGTAGTTGTTCCTTGCGCCTACATGGTATTTGCCAGAGGGGAAAGATTGAAAATTGCCACCGAGACACAAAGACCCGGAGAGTAAGAGGTATTCTGTGTCATTCCCATTATGCTGCGACCCAAAGAAGCAGCATTGAGTTTCGTTTTCTATCCGGAATCTCAAAGACTTGAGACCCCCGATATAGCTCGGTTGAAGAAGAGAATCAACTGGAGAGCATATTCTATATTTTCCGCTAAATGATATAGATGAACATATAAGAACATTAAAAGATACATATCGTCAGATAATTTTCAGACTCGAAAAATTATTACATAAGATAAAATAAATACTACGAATTGGCGGGTGATTTTAGCTCCTTACGAATTGAATGCAATGACCCTTCTCTCATACTTATAGAAATTGTAAAAATTTGTAATATGAATGTTCTCAAAAAAAAAATATTATCCATAAATTTGACTTTATGCTAAATTGCATTTATGCTACTTCTTGTGGAAGATGATTTAAGTTTATCGCGCAATGTGACTGAATATTTGATGATGAAAGGCGAGGCGGTCAAACCGGTGTTAAACGCACATGACTGTTTTCAAGTCATCAATAATCATCTTTCAGATTTCGATTTAATTCTTTTGGATATTATGTTGCCCGACGGAGACGGATTGGATATTCTTGCAAAAATAAGAGTAATCTCTAAAATTCCAATTATTCTAACGACAGCCTTGTCTGGTGAGCAAAAAGTAATTTCTGCTTTGAATAATGGAGCTGACGATTACTTGGTTAAGCCATTTCATCCAGAGTTATTACTTGCGAGGATAAATGCAATTCGCCGCCGATTGATTCAAGGAAAAAATATCAGAGAAGATATTTATTTTGGAGAAAAAAAAATCTACATTAATGAATCATCAAGACTAATTCAAAACAATGGAGAGATCATTGAACTTTCTACAAACGAGTTTGAAATATTTTTGTTCTTAGCAAAGAACCGAGGTAAAACAGTTACAAGAAATCAATTGTACCAAGCATCAAAAGGAAAATCTAGGCACTCAACCGACAGAACGATTGATATCCAAGTATCAAAGATTCGCACTAAACTTAACTTGGAAGAAGAAATAAAAACAATTTGGGGAAAAGGATACTTACTCGTAGATGACAATTTATAAAAAAATAATAATTCTTTTTCTTTCTGTATTGGCTGTTTTAGTCTCTAGTTTTGGAATTAGGCTTTATTTGGATACTACAAATCCAAAGGATGCACCACGATCAAGATATCTAATCCCAATTTTAACAATGTACACAGAGATACTTGATACTAAAGAATTAAAAGAGAGACAGGAGATGTATGAAAATCTAAAGAGTCCTATATTTAGAGTTTCAGAAGACATTGCTTCCACGATAGAACAAAATTACATTGATAAAATAATTATCCGATCCAAAAAATTTCCTGATAGATTTTACAAGATTGAATATCCTGGTCCTCCTTTTATTTTTATACTAACAACCTATATTGTAGTTTTTATCGTCCTACTTATTTTCATAAATTATTTTTTAAAACGAACTCTTAAACCAATTGATGACATGACAATCGTTATGAATAGGGTAGCTACCGGCGATTATTCCATAAGAATGAACACGAGATTGAATGATCCTGAATTGAGGTTACTGTCAAACGGCTTTAACCAAATGGCTCACAAAATAGAAATAGGGAAGAAAAACGACCAACTACTTCTTCGTTCCATTTCTCATGAACTTAGAAGTCCTATCGCGAGTCTTTTTTTCTTGTATGAAATCATTAACGACCAGAAAAACTTTAAGCGGTATAATGAAATTGGCGATGGATTACATATTTTAGAAAAAACACTGAATGACATTGATTTAATTGCCAATGGAGTCTTAAAAGGAGAACCGCCTGAGATTTATAATTTCAACATTAGATCTTTTCTCTTCGAATACATTCAAGAAACGAGTACATTTCTTCTGGATCAAAATAAAAATTACCTATTCATCGATATGAATAATGAAAAGCATCTCGAAATAAATGGAAATGAAAACTATGCAAGGATAATAATTAAGAATTTGATTCAAAATGAAGTGAGCTATGGTATTGCAGAAAGTTCGGTCGAAATACAATTAAGGGAAGAATTAGGATTTTGTATTATTTCCTTTCCTTTGTCGAATCCTGTAAATGCAGATTCCGAAAGTTTTTTTACTCTTTTCTACAGAGGCAGGTCGGCAAATCTATCTTACCCGGAAGGTAAGGGACTGGGGCTTGCCATAACAAGATCCCTTTGTGAAACCATTGGCTGGTCTATCCAATATGAAAATAAATCTTTTGTACTTCGAATTAAGGTTTGAAACGAATTACGTCTCCCTCGATTTTCACGACAGAAACTTTTCCGATAGGAAAATAGTAATGTGTTTCATGCCAGATTGCAAGGTTAATCAATGTTTGCCCGCCTTCTATTTTTTGTACCGCTTCACTTAGTGCATATTCCGTATTCAAAGGAGGTGTCATCGGAAAAATCCCCAGAAATAAAAATACAGAAGATTCTCCTATCGCACTTCCAAGAATTTCATAGCTACCGTCTCGAACAATTGTTGCTTCTGAACTAATTCCGATTTGCCTAGTGAATCCATTTTGACCTATTATATTTGCCCCACAGTTTAAACTAAGAAGACAAATACTAACGAGACTTTTTAACTTCATTTGCATTCTCCTCTTCAAACTTAATTGCCTCAGCATGAAATCCAAATCGGTGGATGGTAATTAAAAATAATACAATGCTGTCGTTCCAGTAATGTATATTAATAAGTGCATCTGCTGATTTCTTTTGAACGGATTCTTTCATTAGCCTATTAACTGGTGGTTTGGAAACTGGAAAACCAATGATTCCTATATCTAAGCTGACCCATGCAGTGTAATCCTCTACAGGAGATAATACTTTGTATTTCTTATTTCCGATTGGGACATTACTCGTTGTTATCCCCGCACTTGAAGTTGAACAATTTGAAAAAGAAAGAAGAAGTAGTAAAATCGAAGTTCTAATTACTAGTTTATTATTAAAAAATATTCTTTGATTTTTATTCATGATATTACATGAAATGTATATTTGAGTGAATTGAAATTCTTTTTTTAATAACTGATCAGTTTTGAATTGTAAATATTTGTAAAAAAATTACACTTATTTACAATTCAAAAATCAACCTTAATTAATTTCTGCTTGCTCCAATTTTATACTCATGCAAATAAATTGTGTGCATGAGCTTTAAATTTTTAAAACTGAGTATAAAAGGAGGAATAATACTATTAGCCCTCTGTATTATTTGCCTAATTTATATTAGCTGCTATGATAATAATAGAATTTCCGGTTGGGAGATTCAAAAAAGAGTTGGCACACTAATTGAAGCAAAAGCATCTCAATGCAATAATCGCCCGTCTGTACCTTTATTTTTTACAAGAGAAGCAACTCCAAATGAAGTAGAAGATTGTGAAAATGCAATCATAGGAATCAATTGTCCTTTTAAATCTTATCCATGGACATGTGTGAGGATATTTTGAAATATATATTAACTCTTGTAATTTTTATTTTTCCAACTTTTATTTTTGCGCAATCTTTAACAATTAAAGCAACGGTTAAAATAATTGATCGAAGTACAAACTCACCAAGCGCAAACACTACAGTTGTCGTAAAGGAAGCTGGCGGTTATTATACAACAAATGTGAATGGTACCGCAAATATTTCCGTTCCAAATGCAGGCTATTATACAATTAGAGTTGTCTCCGGTGGAAAAGTAGAAGTCAGGCAAAAAGAAATCTCTTACGATGGACAGGTAATCAATATTTTCCTCGGCGATGCTGATAGGGACAAAAATACTATTCAAGTAACCGGAGATGCGGATAAGATAAAGTTATCACGCTATTCTTTTCAACAAGAAGAAATTAAGAGACTCCCCGGAGCACAAGGGGATTCCTTAAAAGCTTTGCAGACTTTGCCTGGAATTGTCCCTGCACTGCCTGTGGGATTAAATGCTACATCCGCTTTTGGAAATAACACTCCGAACAGCCCACCTTATAAAAACAGCGAGAGGGGTGATTTGGTATTACGCGGAGCAGGGAGTAATGCAAATCAGTATTATTTTGACGGGTTTCCTGTGACTTATCCGTACCATTTAGGAAATCAATCTTCCGTATTTAATAATAATATAATCAAATCAGTTGATATCTATACAGGCTCGTACTCGGCAAGGTTTGGATATGCGTCAGGAGGAATTATAAACATTGAAGGCAAAGATCAAGTAAAGAAAAATGCAAACACAATTAATTTCAATTTATATCTTTCCGATGCAATGGTAGAAAGAAAAATTACCGACAAATCGTATGTAATCGCTGCTGCTCGTAAATCGTATCCGAATGTGACTCTATTAAAACTTTATCCTGATGCAATTCCGACGGATGCAAAATACGCAAACTACGAAGACTTTCAATTCAAATCAGGCTGGGAAATTTCACCAGCGCATAAAGTATCTTTTAGTACATTTGGAACTAGAGATAGACAGGAATACACAAAATCTCTCGCTCAATTTGAAAATTCCAACTATGGCGCTACAGATTCAAGACCGCCTGTTGGACTCGATCGAAGTTTTAGAACAGATGGGTTTCGCTATATTTATCAACCCGGAAGTAAATTTACGAATACGCTTAGTGTGTCGAGGAATTTGTTCAAAGAATTTTATGAAATAAAATTTTCTAGCCCACAGACTGGAGAAACGCTCTTCGGCTTACAGCAAGTAACCAATCAAAATCTTTACTATGTTGAAAACGTAGCAAGTTTAAGCATTTGGAAAGAGTATTTGCGAGTCCAAGCGGGCGGGACTTATCGCGAAAAAGAAATTACTCTGAAAGCAGAAAATATTTCATCAAGTAGTTCATCTTTTGCAAGTTCTATTAACAACTTTATAAAGCAAGATCCGATATTCAGAGCTTTGATTGACGGGGACGGAGTCAGAACTAAAGAAATTGGTGGCTTCGGGGAAATTATTTTTGATTACAAAGGAGTAAAAATTGTTCCAGGAATAAGACAGGATTATTATAATCTTGCGGGACAAAAAGCCGTTAGCCCTAGACTGAATGTTGCGTATACCTTTGAAAAGAGTCGAACTACATTCTCTGCCGGAGCGGGTGATCATTATAATGCGCCAACTGGTATTTCTCAAATGTCAGAAAGAGTAGGTAATAAAAATTTGAGAATGGAAAAAGCAGAACATATGGCAGCAGGCATAAGCCAAGAAATCGGAGAGGATTGGTTAGTTAAAGCGGAAGGATTTAGAAATATTTTTTCTAACCTCGTTGTCGCAGATAGCTACATTAAAGACCCGTATGCTTTAAACAATCAAACTAGTGACTTGATTGAAAAGACTGATGAGGTTTTTAGAAGTCCAATTAAATCTAGATCATTAAATTATTCAAATACAGGATCAGGATTTTCAGAAGGAGTGGAAATGTATCTGAAGAAAAATAAAAAACCCGGTGAGCTTGGTTGGTTTGGTTGGCTTTCATATACTAATTCAATTACCAAAAGAAATAATCATCAGACACGACTGAGCGATTCAGAAAAGAGTCAGCGGAATTCTACAAATGCCGGTCGAACCCTTCTAGGACAAACTAGTAATAAATATGGATATGTAAATTATTATGATGATAATCAAGTTGAAGTATTCTATGACAACGATAGAGAGGAACTTTACGATTTAGATAGAACCCATGTTTTAAATCTTGTCGTAGCTTGGAAGATGAGTCCTAAGTGGCAAATAGGTGGACGCTTTCGTTATCTAACGAATACACCTTATACTCCGATTACGAGTTCAAATAAATTTGGAAGTGCATTAAATGGAGGCTTTACTCTTAATCAGCCGGTTTATTCAGATTATTATAATTCAACTAGGCAAGCGCCCATTCACCAATTTGATTTTCGCTTAGATAGATTTTATAATTATGATTGGGGATACGTAAATGTATACCTTGAATTAATCAATACGTTTGGACAGAGAAATGCGGCAGGCGAAACATTCTCGAATACGAAGCCCTTTAATTATGGCTCAAATCCGACTACAACATACGACACAACCAATTCTCCTTATATTCAATCCTCAGTGCCTGGAGGGAGAATTGTGTATTTACCGCTAGTTAATTTTGGAGTGGAGGCAAAGTTTTAATGAAAAGGACTTTACAAATGTGCGGATATATGTTATTATCCTTATCTATTTTTTTATTTAGCTGTAGCGATGATGCCAAGCTTAAAAAAAATCAAAAAGACTATAATTTGTTTCTTCTTTCTTTTATTGTGTATCGATCTCAAGGAAATTGTCTTCGAGCAGAGAAGCAAAACGGAAAAGGCACAATTTATTGCGATAGGCGAGAGAGGGGCGTTTGTAATGCTTCAGATTTAATTTATACATCGGGACAGCAAACTGCACGACTTTCTGATATTAACCAGATTAAAAAAGAAGCCTTAGTGGACTGTGATTTGGCTATAGCAAGTTCAGGAATATTAGGGGAGAATGTTTTAACTCAATCTAGGCAGGACATTTTAAAGCAGAATAATGCATATTATTCGATAGATTCTTGTGAAAGCTCAGGCATTTTAGAGGCAGGTAAATTATTTAGTTACTCTGATTTATCATTTATAAATTCCAATAGAGGTAAAGTTGCAGTTGCTGCTGATAGAATAAGCATTGGTACTTTTGACCAAGCAGCAAAAGCAAGCGCGTTAAATTGTGTCAATACTCTTATTAAAGATAAATTAACTGGTAAATACAATGAAGGCTTAAGAAATGCGATTTCGGATAATCGTAGTAATGCACGGGTTAAAAATATTTCTTGCTCCTTTACGATTGCTAGTAGCACAGGAGACACTTGTCCAGCAAATCTAAATGGGTATAAATAGGGGAATAAAATTTTTAATCCCAACTCCAAGATAAAATTTTCATTTACTGAACCGTCGAGCTTTGCCTTACAAGTCATATTTACTAATGCAAAGAATTAAATTATCTCATTTTGTAACAGACTCATAATCAATTTAATCAAAAATCATACTTCTTGTCACAATCTTTTTTACAAGTATCCTTCGATTTCATGCAAAGCAGCGCAAAGCGGGTAGTGGGTTGTGGGTTATCGGTTGCCGGTTCGGATGGCCTTGGTAATAACATATTTCGCAGGACACACTTAGCAGTTGCATCCTCACATTTGTTTTCATAACATTTTTGTCTCTCACTAACCTGGTTGCATTTCAGAAAGACAATACACATTAAAATTGAAAAATAAAAAACACGGGTTTTTCTAAAGAAAATCAGCATCAAATTCACTCCTTTGTCTGCTCCAAAATTTGTAGCATTGGCTGTAATGCTATTCTATATAAAGTAGAAGGCAAGAATAATATCCGTGAATGCGATTTTCAAATTGTAAATTAATGTAATAATAAATAATATTTCATTACGCGCCTAACATTGAGTTTGCGGAAATTGCTACAGAATAGTATTTGACAAACAACTTCGCAAACCCAGCATATTAAAAAAAATTAGTATTGGGTAGTGGAGTCAGTATTACACTCGACATCGTGTTTCGGAAAGACTGGTTGAAAAATTTTAGGCAGGTTAGTAATATACGCAGTATTTATCTTTTTTTTAATGCCATTGTCTTCATAATATTTTATGAGTCTTTTTTTCTCTAATTGATTCGATACTATCGGAAAGTTCCCTATAATTATTTTTTAGAATTTTGATATTTTTTTTATCCTTCGTCAATGTCCACATAGATATGGCTCCCTGAAAAAGAACAATCAATTGTTCAGAAATTTTAGAAGTATCAATGTTTTTTCGAATAATTCCTCTTAGCCGCAAATCATTCAGATACTTTACTAAAAAATCCGACCATTCTAAATCAAATTCTTTTAGTTTCTCTTGAAATATTTTTTTATCCGATGGAGTCATACCGCTTATTTCATATGAGAATTTAACAAAAGGACATCCGAAATATTTGTTATTGTCGATTTGCTTTTCAATAAAAGCGCACCATGATTGTAAAAAGGAAGATAAAGTTCGATTCCTTTTTTGAATGATTAACAAGCCTTTCATAAATTCATCTTTCTTTTTTGTGAGATACTCTAACCCTAAGTTATTTTTAGAACCGAAGTGGTGATATAAAGAAGGAGGTGTAACTCCAGTAGAATTTAAAATTTCTTGCACACCAGTAGCTAAAAAACCTTTTTCGTAAAAGAGTTCAGATGCCTTTTCTAGTAAAACAGCTTTTGTATTGTTTGGATTTTCTTTTTTCATAAGTAAAAAATATTTGATTTCCTATAGTAATCGCTATACTATGGATATAGTGACCACTATAGAGTTTATGTCAATAAAAAAAGTGAGGCAACTATGAATACATTTAAGTCAGCTTGCATTCTATGTGATTCCAACTGCGGAATTGAATTAGAAATTGAAGGAAGAGAAATTACTAAAATTAAACCGGATAAATCTCACCTTGCTAGCCAAGGTTATTTTTGCCAAAAAGCTGGAAGATTAAACTACTATCAAAATCACAACCAGCGATTAACGCATCCGTTGAAGCGTATGCCAGATGGTAGCTTTGAAAAAATAGATTGGGATACTGCTGCAAAAGAAATTGCTGCTAAATTAATTAAAATCCGAGACGAACAGGGAGGACATAGCTTTGCGTATTTTGGCGGTGGCGGTCAGGGCAATCATTTGCAAGGAATGAATGGCGGATCTTTAAGAAAGACGATGGGTTCGAGGTACGTCTACAGTTCATTAGCCCAAGAAAAGACGGGAGACTTTTGGATAGCAGGAAAAATCTTCGGACGACAAGACTCCCATATAACAGCAGATGGATTGGAACATGCTGACTTGGCGATCTTTTGGGGATGCAATCCTTGGATGGCACACGGATTTCCACATGCCCGAAATGTATTAAACGACCTTTCAAAAAGCGATAAGCGAAAGATGGTTGTAATAGATCCCAAGCGAACCAAATCAGCAGAAATGGCTGATCTTCATATAGCCGTTCGTCCTGGCAGAGACGCATTTTTACTTTCTGCGCTGCTTGCTTTGCTAATTAAAATTGATGGAATAGATACGAACTTCATACGAAAATGGACTACTGGATGGGACAATGTAGCCGAGAGATTCTTGAAAATTAATATTGAGTCTTATTGTGATTATGCGGATGTTCCACTGAGCGAGTTACATATATTAGCCGAATGGATTAAAGCAACGGATAAAATTACCTTTCGTCATGATCTAGGATTAGAACAAAGCCTTCATAGTACACTCAATTGTTATTTGGAAAAACTCTTAATCATAGCAACTGGAAGTTTTGGAAGAGAGGGAACTAATACATTTCATTCCACAATGGTTCCAGTAATCGGACAATCTTCTCCAGAAGCAGATGGGAGTTATAAATTTGAAACCAAAGTTACCAAAATGATTCCGATTGCAGGAATTTATCCTCCGAATATCTTAGCGAAAGAAATTGACTCGGATCATCCTGAAAGAGTAAGGGCGCTCTGGGTAAATAGTTCTAATCCGGTTACGTCTGTCGCAGATACGAAAGCATTAAAGGAAGCTATCGGCAATTTGGAATTACTCGTAACAGTCGATGTAGCGATGACTGAAACAGCAAGACTTTCCCATTATGTATTACCCGCTGCTTCTCAATTTGAAAAATGGGAAGCTTCTAGTTTTAATTTTGGTTTTCCGTCCAATTACTTTCATTTACGTAAACCAGTTTTTGAACCGACTGGAGAAGCGTTAAGCGAAAGCGAAATCTATGAACGAATCCTTCTAGCGATGGGAGAAACAATTCCTATACTATCCGAAGAAAAATATCCTATGTTAGAGCGCAAAGTGCGTCTCGCATTGTATCCTTTGTACATGTTAACTAGAAGATTTGCCTCTGCAAATAAAGAAGCAGTCATTGCAGCAGGACACGAAAAAGGCAACCACGAGAGTTTAGGCGATGCGTTATTTGCAAAAATTCTAGAAGGTCCGGTGAAATTTAGCGAGCATAAATATGAAGATAATTTTTCTTCCAAATGGTTAAAGCACGAAGATGGAAAATTTCATTTGGAAATAGAATTATTATTAAACCAACTCGATCATCTGCAAATAGAACTTGCGGATAATAATGAATTACCAGACTCAATGATTCTAATGGCTGGAGAAAGACGAGCATATACCGCCAATGTAATTTATAGAAATCCAGACTGGAGACGCTCCGATTCTCTAGGCGCCTTACAAATCCATTCCGAAGATGCGAGAACGCATGGATTAGAAAACGGGGGAAGAGCAATTTGTAAATCTGCCTACGGACAAATAGAAGTATCCGTAGAATATGATGATACCTGCCGGAGAGGAATGTGTTCCTTGCCTAACGGATATGGACTACTCTATCAAAAAGAAGGAGATGATACAGAAAAAATATATGGTCCTTATTTGAATCAACTAACAGGTGCCGATCATTGTGATGAATTTGCCAAAACTCCTTTTCATAAAAATATCGAAGTGAAGTTAGAGCCTCTATAGGATATGAATTGACAAGCAAGTTCGCAAACCCAACATATAAAAAGAATCGTATTGCGTAATGGAGTAAGTATTACACTCGACCTCGTGTCTCGACTGGTTCTCGTAGAAGGCATTAGTCAGACTCTTTAGTAATACACAAGTCTAAAACGTCGCACAACAAAGCGTGATCTGCGGCGAGGCAAGAAAAGATTTGCCTCTTGCTCCGAGTCTACCTTAATTGTTGTAGAAGACTTTTTAGTTCTAAGTAGACCATGCAAAAAATACGCCTTCGCTCCAGTCACGGAAAATTGCAAACAAAAGCAATTTCCGCGCCTTCCGCTCAGTCATATTTTGTTGCT
>JANYCR010000255.1 GCA_025360185.1 Leptospiraceae bacterium
CCAGGAAGCAGGAATTTTCGGGGATTTTTTTGAAGACGAATCTTTTAAATTCGAAAAATCAATCCCTTTTTCTGGAAGAGTAATTGGCGAAATAAGTAGAGGTGGTCTAGATACACTGAAAATAGAAGAATGAAATATAGAAAAAAATAGCGCTATGGCAGTCAATATACCTAGGCTTGATTTTATATTTGGCTTCACATTCATCACAGTTAAAACTAGATTGAAAGGTATGAAAAAACTTTCAAGTATTCAATCAAATTCTATGCCAGAATGTAAAAAAATCTTATAACAAAAAATGATATTTCTAAAAGTGAAATATCATTTTTGTCTTTACTACTTAATTGGTATTTTTCTTAAGGCTTAGCCTTTCGCGCGAAGAACGCCAACAAAGCTTTCTTTTCTAGAATAGGCGACTGTTATTCCAGCAATAATTAGAACTATTGCCATTGGTGTAGCAGCGATTCCATTCAAAAACAAATGGAAAAAGAAAATTTGAAAGACGATTGGTGATAAGAGAATTAGAGCCAATGGAACAAAAAAGTTAGATAAAAGAAGAAGCCCACAAACCACCTCGATAATCTTTACAATTGTAAAAAAATATCCAGTCTTGATCATAGCCCCAATAAACTCACCTTCAGCTGGCGAAAGCGCAGGTGCCGGTAGAAAACTTAAAAAACCATTTAATCCAAAAACAGTAAAAACTAGACCTAAGACTAGTCTAAACCCAAGTGCAATTTTATTCAACATATAAACCTCTAATAGTTAGATATCTAACTATTAGAGGTAAGTAATTACTTTTGTAAAGAAATTTTTCCCTATTTATTAAAAATTAATTCAACTGAAAACTGTATAAAAAAAAGCTTGCCAAAGAAAAATGAATCCGAATCAATTAGAAAACAATTATTTTCAGTAAAGATATTTCCAAATCCATACTATTGAATACACCAATGGAAGAAACAAAAACCCTTAATCCTGAATCTCCACTGCTACAATCCAACATAGATAGTAGTAGTATTATAGATACTCTACCATACGGGTTCGTTTATCATGATAACTCTGGAAAAATTTTGTATGCAAATAGCTATGCGCAAAGGATACTTGGCATTACGCAACGCCAAATTTCTGGCAAGGCTTCTACTGACCCAGAATGGATGTCTATTAGAGAAGACGGCTCGCCATTTCTGGGTGATGAACATCCGAGTTTGATTGCACTTAAATCTGGTCAAAGTATATGTAAAGTAATCATGGGTGTATTTAACTCACTTCAACAAAAATATATTTGGATAAATATTAATGCGGTTCCAATTTTTACTGAGGGGAATAAAAACCCGATTGCAGTATACGTCACCTTTGAAGATATAACAGAATTCAAGAAGAATAAAGATTTTGAATCAGATCTGTACATAAATCTCCGTCAATCTAATCTAGAAATCGCGCAGCGACAAAGCGCCATTGACCAACATGCAATTGTTGCAATCACCGATTTCAACGGAACGATAGTCTATGCAAATAACAAATTTTGTGAAATAAGTAAATATTCTAAGCAAGAACTAATCGGACAAAATCATCGAATGATTAATTCAGGATACCATTCAAAATTTTTTTTCCACAATATGTATTCCACGATTAAGAGTGGAGACACCTGGCATGGCGAAATCCGAAATCGCGCAAAAGATGGCAGCTACTACTGGGTATCCACAACAATCGCTCCCCTCAAAAACATTCAAGGAGAGGTTGAACAATTTCTGGCAATTAGAACTGATATTACAGAGCGTGTAAACGCAGAGCAGGCTCTTCGTATTTCAGAAGCCCAAACCAGAGCAATTCTTGAAAATAACCAAGAGTCTATAATCTTCATTAACCGTGATAAGACTGTTCAATTTTTTAATAACATAGCAGCATATCGTATTAAGAATCTTTTGGGAAAAGAACTAAAAATCGGAATCTTGATGTATGATTTTACCAACGACAAAGGGAAAGAAGACTTCAATCATTATTTTCAATTAGCTTTACAAGGGGAACGAGTCACTTTTGACCGGGTTCTAGAAGTAAACAACTCTCAATACTGGTTTGAAATTCAATATGCGCCTATAAAAAATAAATCACAGGAAATAATAGGAGTCTTATTTACAGCCCGCGATATAAGTGAAAAGAAAAAGGCAGAAGAAGAATTAAATCAATATACCCTTGAATTAGAAAATCTAAATTATACTAAGGATAAATTTTTTAATATAATAGCTCATGATCTACGAAATCCATTCGCCGGGATTCTCGGAGTATCGGAGATGTTAGAAGAAAAATTAAAAGCGGATAATACGCATAATTCGAATGAATGTTTAAAAATGGCTCAACTCATCCAGACATCTTCTCGCTCTGCGTTCACACTTCTAGAAAATTTGATGCAATGGGCAAGGTCACAAACCGGGGAAATAAATTTTGAGCCAATCATAACATCTATCGACTCCATAATAGAAGCGACTCTCCCTCTCGTAAATGGAAATGCTTTCAAAAAAAATATCACTATCGAAAAAAAGCTTAGTCCGGAAAAATTTATCTTCGCAGATCCCGCACTGACAAATACAATTCTCAGAAATATTTTAACTAACGCAATCAAATTTAGTTACCCTAACGGCAAAATCATAGTATCCACAAATGTGATTGATAAGTTTGTAGAAGTTTCTATTTCCGATAATGGAGTTGGAATAAAAGCGGATAATCTAACTAAACTCTTTCGGATCGACTCAAAATTCAGTAAACTCGGAACAGATAGCGAAAAAGGAACCGGACTCGGTCTTATTCTTTGTAAAGAGTTTGTAGAAAAACAGGGCGGTAAAATCCGAGTAGAAAGTGAATTTGAAAAGGGAAGCACGTTTACTTTCACTTTGCCCCTCGCTAGTTAGTGGTAAGGAAATTAGTAAATATGTAAAACCAAAGAATAAAATTCTTCATTTGAACTAAATTCAGCATCTATGCCACCCTAAGGTGAAAAAGACACTGAACTAGTATTAATCTTGTGTAAAGAATTTGTTAAAAAACCTGATTATAAAGCAAACTTAAAACTGGATGTAGGTTTACTTCCAGTTTGCCGCTTACTTAACTTTCTAGATATCCATTAACTCACTAACACTAATTTCCATTCTTTTAGAAAGTCTGAAAAGCGTTCTCAAATTTGGATTGGATCTTCCTGTCTCAATGTTTTGCATTGTTCTATGAGGTACTCCATCGTCACCATCATCCATATCCTCTTGAGTTAAGCCTCTAGCGACTCTCTCTTTCTTAATTTTTTTACCTAATTTGTTTCTAAATGTTTCAAAGTCCACGGAATTAACTTAGCATAGATTTTATAAAAAATCCACACAAAATTTAGTGTCGCTTAGTTTTTTTTTAACTTTTTTAGAATTTAACAAGTAGCATAAAATAAATATGTATACTATATACGTAGTTAAGCAGATAAATGATAGTATTCTCTAGAGGTATTTCAAATAAAAAATCTTTATGGCAGATTATACCTAGTAACCTCTACGATTAGAGAAATTAAATATCATGAAGAATTTTTAAAAGTTTAATCGCCTTTTGATATGGGTTTTCGGTAGTAAGAATGTCCTGTTTTTTTTTGAAATCACAATTCAAAACAGAGGCAATAAATTCAACTGGAAATGGATGTGTGGATAACTTATCTATTTCATTTACATAAGCATCTTCTACCTTGAGTTTTCGAAGGTAATCCTTTGTTAGCTGAATCAATTCATTTGTTAATTCTTTAAATTCATCGGTATTAATATGAGAGTAATCATTTTCGATTTTTTCAACCTCGGCAATGATAAATGGCTCTGTAGATTTGTAACTTAAAAGATTCGCAATGCCCATTCCTTCAAGTAAGATATTTGCACGTCCATCAGAAAGAGGTTCATGGCGAACAATTTTCCCCCAACCAAAAGTATTTTCTATGCGAGCATTTCCTTTGAGTGAAGTAATAGCCATTTCATAATCAGACTCAATGCAGTAATCAAGCATTAGCCGGTACCTAGACTCAAAAATATGCAATGGTAAAAAAGCGCCTGGAAATAGAATTATATTTGGCAATGGAAAAATGGCTATCGTAGCTCGCACAATTTCAAATTTAATTCAAAACGTATTTCATTGTCAATTCTATTGCCATTTACCAATGGAAAAATGAAATCAATCCCTCTGAAAGCCAAGGAAAATTGTATTTACATCAGGCTAATAAATTGAATTTTAGAACTACGGGTCGAAAAAGGGGTAACAAATGGTAAAAAGAGTCGCTAAAAAAAAAGAAGTTATTACTTCTAATAAAAAAATACAGGACAATTCCTTTCAGAAAGAAGTAGATCGCATTTTCAATTTGCAAAAAGAAAATCGCTGGAAAATTGCGAATACGAATGCAAACCAGCGCATTGAAAAATTAAAAGAACTAAAAAAGCAAATAGAAAAATATTCGCAGGAATTGAGAGATGCATTGTATAGAGACTTCCGTAAAAGTGCACAGGAAGTAGATTTAACTGAAATAATGCCCGTTATCTCAGAAATCAAAGATGCAATTTTGCATTTAAAATCATGGATGAGACCTGTTCGTGTTGGAACTCCTCTCTCTTTATTTCCTAGCTCCAGTCAAATTATCTATGAGCCAAAAGGTTTAATCCTAATTATTAGTCCTTGGAATTATCCTTTTCACTTGATTGGAACCCCACTCGTTGCTGCTATCGCTGCTGGAAACTGCTCTATAATCAAAGCATCCAATAATACTAAACATACAACAGCAGTGACAAAAAAAATAATAGGTGAAATTTTTAACGAAAATGAAGTCTATGTTTCCGAGTCAGATCGCGATACCGCTACAGCACTTTTAGAAAAACCTTTTGATCATATTTTCTTTACAGGCAGTACATCCGTTGGAATAACCATAATGGAAGCAGCAGCAAAAAACCTAGCCTCTATTACTCTCGAGCTTGGCGGCAAATCACCAGTAATCATTGATGAATCAGTTGATATGGATGACACTACAGCAAAGGTTGTTTGGGGAAAAGTTCTAAACGGCGGACAAACATGTGTAGGCGTTGACTACGTGCTTGTGCATGAATCTAAATATTCTGAATTTATAGAATTGGCTAAAGCACAAGTAAAAAAATTCTATGGAGATACACCTGAAGATTGGCATACAACTCCAGACTTTTGCAGAATCATCAACGATAAAAACTTTGAACGACTACAAGAAACTGTTAAATCTAGCATTAAACAAGGCGCAAAATTAGAATTAGGCGGAGAATTTAAAAAAGAAGAGCGCTATATATCGCCTACTATTCTTTCTAATGTAACTTTAGAGTCTCCGGTGATGATGGAAGAAATTTTCGGACCAATCCTTCCTGTGATGCCTTATAAAACTTTAGATGAAGCAATCGCGATTGTACAAAGCAAGCACAAGCCGCTCTCTTTATATATATTCAGCGAGAATGATGAAACCGTAGATAAAATTTTAAAAAACACTTCTTCAGGCGGTGTAGTCATTAACGGAGTAGTCGCTCATCTGGGTAATCCAGAGTTGCCGTTCGGTGGGGTAAATCATAGTGGAATTGGAAACTACCATGGTCATTTTGGATTCAAAGCCTTCTCGCATGAAAGAGCAGTTCTTAAAGTATCGAAGCTTACACTTCTTAGAATGCTTTTTCCACCTTACACAAAAACAACAAAGGCATTTGTCGACTTCATGACAAATTATTTATAGAACTATGAAAGATCTAAAAGATAAAATAGCAGTGGTAACAGGTGCCTCTCTTGGAATTGGGCGGGCAATAGCTCTTAGCCTAGCAAAAGAAGGCTGCATACTAGCGCTCATCGCACGCGGAAAAGATGGACT
>JANYCR010000257.1 GCA_025360185.1 Leptospiraceae bacterium
AATTGTCCTACCTTTTTTTATGCAAGTTATGTACCGTATCAACAATCCAGTATACGCTTATTATTTGGGCAATCCATCATGAATGTGTAAAAAAATGACGAGTTACTTAAAAAATAAACTTTTTAAATTTGCGCAGTTTTAAGATGCGCTATTTTTATTACATCCGATTGCATTGCAAGCATTATTTTAGTTCATAAGGTGGAAAGTTTTTTTGGCTGAAGTTCAATTGGTGTTAATTGATCATTATAACTACCGCTAGGCTAATTGCAAAATTGATTAAAAGATACCTACAAATAAAAAGATTTGATAAAAAATGAATTCTGCAATCTCTATTCAGTATGCAATTACAAAGTAAAGACGAAACCGAAATACTCAAACGTATATTAAATTCCAAAAAAGAAATCGAAACATATTTAGCAGATAATAAAGCTTTATCTACAAATAAAAAATTCGCCTTTCTTGCATTCTGGGATTTTGATGGAACTATACTTAAAGGTGACTGCTCTGAAGGTTTAAATGAGTCGGGTGGTTTTAAGGGACTCGTCGAGCTTGGAATTCTAAATGGCTATGCAAGTGATTTTAAAGGCGAAGAAGGCGTAAAAGCTTTCTGGAAAAAATATAGAGAGAAAGAGGAAATAAATAGAAAAGAGGCTTATATTTTTTTGCCGCGACTATTCGCAAGAAACAAGGAAGAGAAAATCCTCAAATTAGCCAAAGAGCATTTTAATAGCGTTATGCGTAACTTCTACTTTCCATCTTCTATCAATATCTTAGAAAAACTAAAAGCAAATGGAATTGATTCCTATATACTTTCAGCGAGTGCGCATTTCTTTGTAAAATGCTGTGCAGGCACACTTCCCATTGAGGCTAACAACATGTATGGAATTGAAATGAAGATTTCCGATGGAGTTATTACTACAGAGGAAATAGAGCCAGTTACCTATGCAGAGGGCAAGACTGAAAAACTAAAGCTAATCGTAAATAGCCTATTAGAAGAAAAAAAAGCAGAGCAAGTTTTCGTGTTAGCTGGATTTGGAAATAGCTTTCATACAGACGGACCTTTCTTAGAATACATCGCAGAGCAACAACTATTAGCCGGTAAATCGACGACAGTGATGATTAATGGCGGTAATACGCCGGAAGAATACAAGGGACTGTTTAAAGAAGTGAGTTTTGATTTAAAATAAATAGCTAGTTGATAAATAGAGTATCGATTCCGGTTGACGCCCGCCGCTTTTGGAGAAGATGGAATAGTTTACGATAGCAATATGTAGGCTTAAACTTTCGTCCTCTTCGGTTCTGAATACTTTCCAGCTAAATCCCATGGCAAGTCCGAGGCTACGACGATTTACTCCTTTGCTATCATAAAACCCCCCTAATTCAAATCCTGTTCTAATTTGAAAAGGGGAGTCTTTGAGTGAATGCTGTGCGCCGAGGCTCAGTTTTATTTCGGCTCCGAATCCTCTATCTAGGCTTGGTTTGGTATTCTGACCGTTTAGAGCAAAGCTACTTCTTTCCCAGAAGATTTTTCGAACCTCGGAGTAAATGAGCGTTTGCTGCAATTGGTAGCTATAACCCACAGCGGCATATTCGGGTAGCCGCTCTTTCAAATTATCAACCCCTCGATATCCTTCTAAACGAAACTTTCCGGGGCTTTGCATCATTAGCCCGAGTAAATGCTTTTCGTTTTTATAACTGAGAGATGCAGTCGGACTTAAAGAATAACTCGATTGAAATCCACCTCTGTAGATTACGCTTGGTCCTATTCCAACTGAGCCATTCCATTTTTCTGAAAGCTTATAACTCCAGAAAAACGAAAAGGTATAGTTAGTCATTGTATCGAATCCACCTGGAAAGTTTTGGTAATAGGTTTGTTTGCCCGTAGCCCCCCAACCAGTCCTGGAATCTATCGGAATATAAAATCCTGCGGAGAGAGGTTTTAAAGGACTGTAACTTCCCTGGTTTGCAGAGAAAGTTAGTCCGCCGTCTACAATATATTTTTGATTAGAAGCGAGAAGGGATGGGTTGTTATAAAGATTGGAGCCCGTGTCATTTAATGCCACGCCTAAAGAAGCCATTCCTGCCGGGGCTGCATGAGTAAAACCTAAATCATAAGGTCCAAATTTATCTGCGGATAAAGGAAGCGTTAAGATAAAACTGAGAAATAAAATGTTTTTCAAACCCATTGCCTATACAAGTCTGGATATTGAGCTTTAAAGGCAATGAGTTTATTAGAGGAGTTTAGATGAAAGTTTCTATTATTGGCGCAGGCGGTTTAACAGGAAAAGAATTGATATGTCTACTCGCAAATCATTCTGAAATAGAAATCGTTCACATCACGAGCAATAAAACAGCAGGAAAGAAAATCTCGGAAGTATTTCCAAACTTGCGATTTAAAAAAGACTTAGTATTTAAAACGCATGAAGAAGAAATTCCAAAAGATAGTTTGGTTGTTCTTGCAGTTCCAAATGAAGTATCCCTTGCGATGACGCCAAAACTTTTAGCGGCAGGGCAAAAAGTAATCGACCTATCTGGCGCCTATCGTTTGCACGATAAAGACAAGTTCGAAAAATTCTATGGATTAAAGCACGAATCTTTTGAGCTAATGGAAAAAGTAGTATTTGGAATTCCTGAAATGTTTAGAGAAAAAATAAAAGGCACTCAGTTTGTATCCAACCCCGGCTGTTATGCAACATCAGGTTTAGTTCCAATTTATATGCTGGGTGAACTGAGAGAAAGAATTCAAGGGGCAATCGTCATTGACTCCAAGTCAGGAGTAAGTGGGGCAGGCGGAAGAACAGAGGACATTGGTTTTACATTTACAAATACATATGAAAACTTTCGCGCCTATAAAATTCTTTCCCATCAGCACACGCCTGAAATTGAGGAATATGCTGGTTTTGCGATGAAAAATAAATTACTGAAGATTGTATTTACTCCGCATCTATTGCCGGTTTATCGAGGAATACTTTCTACATTTGTAATTCAATTTGATAAGGACATCGACAATAGAGAAGTAACCGCTCAATTTTCTAAATTTCAGTCGGAGCCATTCATTAGATTCTATAAGAAGCCGGAAGAAATTGAACTCAAGAATATTCAGAATTCTAATTTTTTAGATATAAGTTTTAAAGTGGAAGATAATATTTTAGTGATTGTATCGGCTCTTGATAATTTAGTAAAAGGCGCGGCTGGTCAAGCTCTTCAAAATTTAAATCTAATGCTAGGCTTAGATGAAAGGAAGGGACTTTTAGCTGGTATTTGAAAAGGTTCAAAATTTGCATTTTTTCTATGAATTGTTTTTGACTTTTAGCTGCTATCGAAAAAACTGACATAAGCAAAGGACGAGTCGTTAGCTCAGTTGGTAGAGCATTTCACTTTTAATGAAGGGGTCTCGGGTTCGAATCCCGAACGACTCAAGTTCGTTGCATTCTCGGTGCCATCGTCTAGTGGTTAGGACACCAGGTTTTCATCCTGGTAACCGGGGTTCAATTCCCCGTGGCACTAAAACTCCATAGAAACATACCGTCTCTATTCTATACATTGTCTAACATGCTTCCTTACGATTAGTCAGTAATTCTGCCGATAAACGCAGAAAAGAAATGTAATTTATGAATCCGCGTTGCATAGCATCGGCACTCAATCCGCGTTCTAAAATTCCTTACAATCGCTATTAAATCCATTCAATTTTCTATTTTTTAAATAAATATGAACGTGTTCAAAAAATAGTTTGACAAAAATTCTTTTATTTTTTAAAATGAACATGTTCAAAAAAAGGAGATTATCATGAAACTAATTCAATTCTGTTTATTTTCAGTTTTGCTGTATTCAGGAATTGCGTATGCGCAAGAAGTAGAGTCATTAGAATGCGAGATTCAAAACTTAAAATGTGTTCAAACTAAAATCCAAAAAGGGGAATACCGTTATGAAGATTTAAACCGTAAAAGTTCAAATGGTAGGACTACTTTGCATTATGCGGTGGAAGCAAAAAATTTAGAACTTGTTAAGCTCATTCTAGCAAATAACACAAATCTTTCCAGTCAGGTCGATAACCATGGCAGCACTCCGCTTCACCGTGCAGTGGCGTTAAATCAGAGACAGATTGTAGAATATTTACTTCAGTCAAATTCTGATTCAGGGATAAACCAATTGGACAGAAATGGAGAAACAGTTTTAGACATTGCAAACGCAAGCGGCTATACGGAATTAGCTGAATACTTAGTGGGAAGAGGTGCCCATATAAGTAAAGGTGCAAAAACAGCAAATGCCACTCTCTGGGTATACGGGGTGTATGTGCTAATTAGTATCTTTGTTACGATTTGGGTAGCCCGAACTCTTTCTAAAAACGGTAGAATTTTTTTAATAGATGCATTTCATTCCGATGAGCTTGCCGATTCTGTAAACCATTTGCTCGTAGTTGGATTTTACCTGATAAACTTAGGCTACATCACAATAGCCCTTAAGATCGGACTAAAACCCACAGATGCAGTAGAAGCTCTCGAGATTCTAAGTTTTAAAATAGGCTTAGTCATTTTACTGCTAGGATTCATGCATTTCTTTAACCTATATCTTTTTGGAAGATTACGAAAAAGAACTCTTCTGAAAAAAGAACTGGGTCTCGACCAAAATGTAGGTGTAGTAAGACCCACTTCCTAAAGAATGGAAATAAAGAATATTACCATGGATTTTTTATCTGTGGTAATTTCTATTTGCGGTTAATGTAAGTTTTGCGGAATTCAATTATGGTTAGAAAAAAAAAGTCACCTTTGCCTGACAGAAAAGAAACTGAGAAATCTAAAAGAACAAAGGAGTTGATTTACTCTACTGCAATTTCTCTTTTTCAAAAAGAAAGCTACGAGAAAGCAACTATGCGTCTAATTGCAAGTAAGGCAGGGGTTGCACTCGGAGCAACGTATTATCATTTTAAAACAAAAGAAGATATAGTGATGCATTTCTATATGATCTCTCAGGATGATGCAAAATTGCAAAGCCTGGAGTTTTGTAGAACTACCGAAGATTTTAAACTTCGGCTAAAGAATATTATCTCTTACAAGATCCAGTATTTTTCTAAATATTATAAATTTGTTTCTATTCTTGCAAAAAATGCCGGAGATCCAAATCATCCGCTCTCTCCATTTAGCAAGGAAACAAAAGAAATCAGGGAAGAGGCAATACAGATTATCCGCGATGCACTAGAAACATCCGACCTAAATCTAAAACAAGAAGTTGCAGTCTACCTTCCGGAATTGCTCTGGCTTTATCAGCTTGGAATTATTTACTATTGGATTTCAGATAACTCGAAAGGTTATGAAAATACAAATACTCTAATTGAGGAAAGCCTAGACCTAGTTTTTAAGTTGGTAAAAATGTCAAAGTTACCATTTTTCAAAACAATTCTTGGATCTATTTTTAAAATAATCCGGCTAATTAAAGTTAGCTAGCTCAATGTGAGTTTATTAATTAAATCCTCTGTCTCTCCTAAGAAATCTACTAAATCATTTAATTCATTAATCGACTCAGCCTGGGTATTCGCTTGTTCTGAAATTCTAGTAATTGCACTTGTAGTTTCATTTACAGCTAATTCCTGTTCGTTTGTCGCATTACGAATATTAGCTGCATTTTTATTTAATTCTGTTAGGGACTTTACCATACCCAGTTTATTCTTTTCAAAATTTTTCATTGCCTCGTTACAAATCAAAACAAAATTCTCGATTTCAGAATAACTACTGAAGATTACGTCAAATGCTTTTACTACATCTTCTACAGATTTACTTCCTACTGTTACATCTTCTAAAGATTTTTTTACATTCTCGGTAATTTCTTTTGTATGTAGAGTAGATTTCTGTGCAAGTTTTCCTACTTCTTCGGCTACTACCGAGAAACCTTTACCTGTCTCTCCAGCCCTCGCTGCTTCAATCGCTGCATTTAAAGCCAGTAAA
This sequence comes from Leptospiraceae bacterium, assembly GCA_025360185.1. Lineage (GTDB taxonomy): Bacteria > Spirochaetota > Leptospiria > Leptospirales > Leptospiraceae > UBA2033. The sequence continues at coordinate 5,940 of JANYCR010000257.1, forward strand.
TTTGTCTGGTAGGCAATCTCTCGCATAACGTTTACTACTTTGGAAATTCCAACGGAGGATTCGCGCATATTATCCATTGACTTTCCTGTTTTTCCGATAACTACTCGACCTGTTTTAATGATTGAATTTAATTTTTCATTGAGAGATCGAAGTGAGTTGAGTGCATTTTTTAGTTGTCCGAAGTACGTTTCATTTTCATCCACAAGTTTTATTGTATTTTGGGATAAGCTATTTTGATCTTCTGTTGCAGTGCTGATATGTCTCGAAGCTGCGGATATTTGTTCCATCGAAGAAGATGTTTCCTCTGAACTAGATGCTTGCGTCATAATGGAAGTTTGCACATCGCCAATTGTATTCTTAACTTTTTCTTTTAGTGTGCTTAACTTGATAGCGGATACTTTTAAGTTTTCTACAATCGTATTATTTTTTTCAAGCGATGCTCTAGCAATCATTTCTTTTTCATTTGCTGTTAAGATTGCGGATTTACTTAAACTCGATAAAATATAACTAATAAAAATAGATGCTATTAGAAAAAGATCAATATTAAAAATAGCGGGTAATGGATATTCATTGAGAATGAAACCTCCTTCTTTCTGACTAAAAATTATTCCAGTATTGACTGCAATAATTTGAATTATTATTTCTTGTACTAGTATTAATCCACCGGTGAATAATGCAAATTTGCCGTTATAACGTAGGGGAATCATCGCCATGTAAAGGTAACATGCCGAAAAAAGAATTTTTTCTTTTAATACAAAGTCTCCTCCATTTTCTAGAACAGTGGTTTGCACTAAGCGGATTAAAAAAATTATGAATATATCTAAGAAGGAATTAATATAGACTAAGCGAATATCGAATTCATTTTTTAAAATCTTACTTCTAGAATAAAGTGTATAAAGTAGTATACTTATTGTTCCTGCCGTATAGACTAAAGAGAGTGTCAGAGTGGCTACATTGACAGAAATGGCAGTTGCAATTGCATAGAGAGCGAAAAGCCCAAACCGAATTCGATTAACAATTATTTCTCCGCGCACTATCGGCAAGTCTTTGGTTACTGAGTTCATAAAAACCTTCTTTGTATTTTTATCGGTCGTTTCCGCTATTTTTTCTTGTAGGAAATTACTTTTGGTTCATTCTAATTTGGTATATAATTTGTAGATAAAAAAAGCCCTTTCGAAAATCTATCCTTATAAAACTATGAAAAATACTTTTTATCCTGAATTTCATTCCACTACAATTTTATGTGTCCGAAGAGATGGAAAGGTTGCCCTGGCAGGTGATGGGCAGGTTTCGATGGGACAGACCGTTATGAAGCACAGCGCCAAGAAAGTGCGTCGAATGTTTAATGATAGAATCATTACAGGTTTCGCAGGTTCCGCCGCCGATGCTTTTACTCTGTTTGAATTATTTGAAAAAAAAGTGACAGCTTTTAACGGAAGTCTTTCTCGCAGCGTAGTGGAATTAGCCCGTGAATGGAGAACAGATAGAATGCTTCGAAAATTAGAAGCACTACTTATCGTAGCAGATAAAGATGAATCCTATTTAGTCTCTGGAACCGGGGATGTGATTTCACCGGATGAGAATATTCTTGCTATTGGATCTGGAGGCAACTATGCATATGCCGCAGCGAGAGCCTTATATGCAAAAACTTCTCTAAGCGCTAAAGATATTGTCCTTGAATCAATGAAGATTACGGCAGACATTTGCATTTACACAAATAATAATATAACTCTAGAAGAAATAGTATGAGCGAAATTACAAAACCAGTTATTACGTATGAAGGCGAGACTTTTGAAATGTCTCCCAGAGAAATTGTCCAAAGTCTAGATGAGCATATCATAGGACAAAAAAATGCAAAGAAAGCGGTTGCAATCGCACTCAGAAATCGAATGAGACGACGTAAACTCGATGCTTCCATGCGCGAAGAAATTTATCCCAAGAATATTATCATGATAGGACCGACCGGTGTGGGGAAAACAGAGATTGCCCGCAGACTATCCAAACTATACGGCGCTCCATTTATAAAAGTAGAAGCAACCAAATACACAGAGGTCGGGTATGTAGGAAGAGATGTAGAATCTATGGTAAGAGATCTTGCCAATATTTCGCTTAATATGGTCAAGGGTGAGCTTAGGGTTAAGCTTGTTGACCATGCTCGTTTAAATGCGGAAGAAGTAATTCTAGATATATTAATTCCAGATAATGCGAAGCAATCGTCCATGGGTTTTATGTCTGAGGATAATGGCGATGATCCGGGAGAAATCGAACGAAGAGAACGTTATCTCGAGACAAGAGAGATGATGCGTAAAAAATTAAAATCCGGAAAATTAAACGAACAAGAAATTGAACTCGACGTCTCGCAAAGTCCAGCAGGGGGGATGCCGATGATGCAAGTTTTCGGAGCGGCTAACTTCGAAGAAATGGATAACCAAATCCAGAATTTACTCGGAGACATTGTTTCTAAAAAAAATAAAAAACGAAAAGTCCCTGTTAAGGAAGCAGTTGAAATTCTCTCTGATATAGAAGCAGACAAGTTACTCGATCAGGAAAAACTCCAAAAAGAAGCAGCGCGTCGTGTGGAGGAAATGGGTATTATCTTCATTGACGAGATTGATAAAATCGCTGGTAAAGAAAATAGGGGTGGTGGAGTCGATGTTTCGCGTGAGGGTGTTCAGCGTGATTTGCTTCCGATCGTAGAAGGGGCTACAGTCAACACTAAGATAGGTCCTATCAAGACTGACCATATTTTATTTATTGCGGCTGGTGCTTTTCATATGTCAAAGCCATCTGATTTAATTCCTGAACTACAAGGTCGTTTTCCAATTCGAGTAGAGCTAGAAAAACTTTCTATGGACGATTTTGTAAAAATTTTAACAGCACCGAAGTCATCTCTGACCAAGCAATACCAGGCGCTGCTTTCTACAGAGGGTATTACACTCGAATTTAAAGAAGATGCTATAAGGGAGATTGCGCTTATCGCATTTGAGGTGAATGAAAAAAATGAAAACATCGGTGCGCGTAGACTTAATACAATTCTAGAACGACTCCTCGAAGATATTAGTTTTGAAGGACCTGAATTAACAGAGAAGCATCAAGTAATAGACGCAGGCTTTGTTAGAAATAAGCTGAACGAGATTGTGGAAAATCGCGATTTGTCGAAGTATATACTTTAACCCGACAGAATTGTTCTTCTAAATTCCTTGGGGCTAATTTCCGTAAACCGCCGAAACGTTGCATTAAAAGAAGACTTGGAGTTAAAGCCACATTCAAGAGCAATTCGTAACAGCGAATGCTCTTTGAATTCTGGACTTTTCAATCGGTTTTGTACTTCCTTTACTCGGTACTCATTTACAAACTGGTAGAAATTTTTTTGTATTACTTCATTTAATGTTTGGCTGAGGTAATTTAGATTAACCCCTATATCATCTGCGACATCACGAATGCGCAAGTCTTCTCTCAGGTATGGCTTTTTTTTATCCATGTATTCTAAAAGTTTATCGGCAATTGCCTTTGCTTCTTCTTCTTTTAAGCCCGACCGAGTATACTTTTCTTCTTTTGCAATTTCTGGATTTTCTAATGGAGTAACTGGTTCAATTTTTTTCTGTGGGTAAACAGTGCTTTGCCGGATTGTAAAAAAACTTAAGATATAACTAAATAGAATAAAAATTCCAGTATGAATGAATCGAAATTCATGAGGAAGAATTGACCTGATTTCTAACTTGTGAAATGTAAACTTAAATATGACTGGAGAGAAACTATTCCAAATAAAAAGAATTACGAATAACCAAATTGTCCATTTAAGCCAGGTTAGAGATCGGGTGTCTGTAATCGTGGAAAAATAATTTTCAATAGACTCTGTATGACGTTTTAATATGCCTAAAATAAAAAAACTGTAAGTTGAAACAGAAATAAAAATTACCGCATCCATTAAAATACTGGGAAGTAGAAAAGGTGGCATTCCATTTGGTGGAGGCAAGTGCGCTGGTCGATTTGGATTTAGTTCTACTGGTAAAGAGGAGAGGATAATGGTAAATAGTAAAAATGGAGCAAAATGAAATAAGTCTCTTCGTTCCAGTTTCGGCTTTTCTTCTGTCAGACTACGGGCATATAAATAAGCCATTGGTCCATACGACAGGGGATATACAATATTTCTGAATAAGCCAATTAGAAATCCAGGCTCCATAGAGCTTAAAATAAATCGTAAACCAATTGGAATTGTTAAAAGTATAATCCAAATGGAAGCTATTATATCGTGTAACTTTCTCTCTTCTTTACTGAATAAAAAAATGACTGTAAAAATAGTATGAGGAATTGCAAATGCAAATAGAACTGTTGGATTAAAAAAAGAATGATCAGGCATATGACTATTTTAGCATATGAATAATTTTTCTCAAATCTAAAAACAGTTTGCCTAAAGAAATTTTCTTGAGCTGAATTAGAGGCGAGAAAGTTTATTCTACTTGTCAAAGCAGGGCTTAGGAGTTTTAAAGTAAGATATGGGAAAGACGATTTTTACAGATTTAACAGAGGACGAAGTTGCTTATTACTATAGTCTTTTGAAAGAAGAAGTTACAAATTATGACTGCGGTACGCTTTGCAGAGATGATAATAATGGTTCTCCCTTTTGCTGTGTAACTGAGAATGCAGTTCCACTTTTATATAAAAAAGAATTTGAACTTTTAAAATCTAGATCTGATCTATGGAAAGTTTGGAATCCGACTGATCCAAAAGAAAGAAAACTTCTAGATGAGCATGATGAAGAAAATACTGTATTTTGTAAATGCAAAGGCGCGCAGTTTTGCGAAAGGGACAATCGCTCGGTAAGTTGTCGCACATTTCCGCTTGAGCCATATATCGACAAACGCGGAGTATTCGTTGGTCTTGTTTTTATGAAGGAATTTTCTACTGGATGTCCTTTAACAAAACGCAGCAAAGATATACGACAGGAGTTTGTGGATAATCACTTTATCTTCTGGGAGAAGCTAATGCTTCGTAGACCCGTCGAATTTGAAACATACACTAAATCTTCCCGCTCGTATCGAATGTCTAGAGCAAAAACAAAAAAAAATTTCCCTGTTCTACTCCCTTCACATCTAAAAGGAAAGGACTATCTCAAAAAATACTTATAAGGCTAATCGAAATTATTCGAAGTAAACCATGTCAAAATTTATAGACGAAGTAATCATTCAATTAAAAGCAGGTGACGGTGGTCCCGGGGCAATTTCTTTTCGACACGAAAAATTTGCCGAGTTTGGTGGACCCGATGGTGGAGATGGAGGCAAGGGTGGCGACTTATATCTAATATCCGACCTCGCTGTTCAAACTCTTGATAAATATATTCCACTTAAAATTTATAAATCAAATAACGGTGTGCATGGAGGGGCTAGAAATTCTTCCGGTGCGAACGGGGAGGATTTATATTTAAAAGTTCCAGTTGGCACACAGGTGATAGACGAGAGTAGTGACGAAATTATCCACGACTTCACTAAGGAAAATGAATCTTACTGTGTTGTAAAAGGTGGTCGTGGCGGAAAAGGAAATGCATTTTTTAAATCATCGACTCATCAAACTCCAAGATTTGCTCAACCCGGCGAGGAAGGGGAAATACGCAAAGTCCGTCTTAGCCTCAAGCTCCTGGCAGATGTGGGTATTGTTGGTTTGCCGAACGCAGGTAAGTCAACCCTCTTAAGTAAGATCACGCATGCACATCCAAAAATTGCAGGTTATGCTTTCACTACTTTGATTCCAAATTTAGGCGTGGTTACGAGAGAAGACGAGAGACGTTATACGATAGCAGATATTCCAGGAATCATTGAAGGTGCGAGTAAGGGACATGGACTTGGATTATCTTTTTTGAAACATATTGAGCGGGTAAAAGGAATTATCTACCTATTCGATGGAGCAAGTGTAGACATTGAAGATGAATACAAGATGTTACAAACTGAATTAAAGAGTTATAATAAAGCTCTCTTAAAAAAACCAAGCATCATTGTTTTAAATAAAATTGATGTATGGAATGATGATAAATTTACAAAAGAGTTAGTAAAACGTTATTCCAAATTGGGTGAAGTAATTCCTATTTCGGCACAAGAGGAAATCAATCTAGATAAATTACTAAATAGCATTGATGAACTCTTGATAAAAAAGGTAAACGTAAAACCTAAAAAACCGAGGGCAAAGAAGAAAAAATAGTTAAGTATGAAAAGAAGTGATTTTAATTCTTATATAAAAAAAGCAAAACGAATTGTAATCAAGGTTGGCTCAGCGAGAGTTTCCGGTGATGAGAAAGCGATGAATGATTTTTTATTTAGTCTCGCCGGCGACATACGACAGTTATTCGATGAAAAGAAAGAAGTAATCCTTGTGTCGAGTGGTGCTGTTGCCCAGGGAAAAAAAATCATGTCTGATTATTCGGGCAAAATTTTTGATAAGAAAACAATTATAGAGCGTCAGGCTCTTGCCGCCATAGGGCAGAGTAGGCTTATGAGTCTGTATGAAAGTTTCTTTTCTCGTGTAAATGTTCCTATTTCACAAATTCTATTCGGAATGCTTGATGTAAAAGAAAAAGTAGGTGCGGATAATCTTCGTAATACGTTTAATCAACTTCTCAGTTGGAAAATACTTCCAATTGTAAATGAAAACGATTCGATTGCTACAGAGGAATTGAAACTAGGGGATAATGATATATTATCCTCTCTCGTTACACTTCTTATGCAAGCTGATTTACTCATTATCCTCACAGGTGTAAACGGATTTAACCGAGATGGAAAGAATGCTTCGTTTTTGTCAGAAATTACAGATAAGGATATGTCCTATGCCAAAGGTCCTGAGGGTCCCGGAACAGGTGGAATGAATACCAAGCTTAAAGCCGGCAAACTCTTATTAAACGCAAATATACCAACAGCCATTATTAATGGTCGAGAAAAGCATTGCATTTCTAATTTGATTGAGATTAATACTGCCGGGACTTTGATTGCAAATGGAAATAAACCTAAGCGACTAAAAGTAGAAGAAATACAGAAATTGTTTTAAGTCATATCCGCGTTGCATTCAGGGCATCTTTTTTCTGTCAGTGGGACTTTGGTTAGACAGTCTTTACAGATTTTATAGAATTCTTGCATAAGATTCATACCGCAGGATTTACATTTTTTTGCATCCAGCGGGTTAATGGTTCCGCAGTGGGAGCAGGTTCCTGCTTTTAAAAAAGGGCTCTGGGTTGCGAGATAATCTAGTTTTTTTCGAATGATTCCAATCATGAAATAAGAGAATGTTACGCTGATGAGTAGAGGAATAACGTTGTTAGCTATGTAAAATTGAAAGAAGTCGTATAATGCATGTAAGCCAGCAGCTAGTATTACAGCGGGCTTCATAGAATCAAAATAATTTCGACCGTTTAGGAATTTTACCTCTGCAATTTTGTAACCCCAAATAGCTGCAAGCCCGATATGGAGAGGCATTGCAGTTAATGACCGTAAGACTAAGTTAAAAAGTCCATGTTCTCTTGTATACTGCAGATTTTCAAAAACAGAAAATCCGAGTCCTACTGCTGTCGCATAAATTACTGCATCTATTGGTTCATCTAGGTCTTTTAAATTTCGAACGAGTAAAATTGTGACAACGGCTTTTATAATTTCTTCATTGAAGCCGACAAAAGTAGAAAGTATAAAACTTTTTCCAAAGCTTAAACTTTCCGCACCAATTGGAATTCCGCTAATGGAGGAAAACGCGCTGTTAACCATGCCCGCAAAAAAAGTGCTTATCAGCCCGCCAAAAAAAATCACCTTTAAAACTACGAGTATTGGTTCAGGCTCTACTCTATCGTACTGATATAAAAAGCGAAGCCAGATTCCACCGCTTACAAGAACTGAAAGAATAATAATTATTAAATCCATGTCTAATTAGAAATTCCAAATATTTTTTTTATGACTTTTGTCGACAAAGGCTTTGATACAAAGTCTTTTACCAGTGGATGATTATTCGATTTAGCTATATCTATAGAATCAATGGAAGAAGAAATTATATAAACAGTCATGAAATTTTTTAAGGTTTCAATTTCGCCTTTTAGTTGATCTAATATTTCCCATCCGCTCATTTGTGGCATGTTGATGTCTAAGAAAACCACAGCCGGTACTGGATTTAAAATGTATTCTTCTTTGATATAGTCAAGAGCTTTTAAAGGATCGGTAAAAGATTTTATTTCTACTCCTTTCGAATTGGCTTTAAATATCGATTCATTGATAAAGTTATTTATTTCATCGTCATCAATTTGAATAATTAAAGTAGGGATATTCATATTTTTATTCACGGCAGATATTTTTACACACAACTTCAAAAATGGTCAATGTAGATTCTCTAAAGCATTTTCAATCAACCAATCAAATACATCTTTCATCGCAAAACTAGAATAAGCCGCTTGCTGAGGAATAAGGCTAGTCTCGGTCATTCCGGGAAGTGTATTTGTTTCTAGAATATAAGGGATATTATCTTGAATTATAAAATCGGTGCGGGAATAGCCACGACATCCTAATATTTTATGAGCGAGAAGAGATGCTTCACGGATAATTTCTGTTAGTTCTTTAGAAATACGGGCTGGTGTAATTTCTTGAGATTTGCCAACGGCGTATTTGGCTTCATAGTCGAAGAAATCATTCGAAGGCAATATTTCAGTTGGATAAAGTGGAGTAGCCTCAAACGAATGTCCGGTCTTTTTCTCGAGTACGCCGCAGGATACTTCGATGCCTGAAACATTTTCTTGGACAAGAATTGATTCTTCTTTGCTAAATAATTCTTTTAATTTAGAAGCTATTTCCAAAATATTACTTGCTTTGCCTACGCCCACGCTTGAACCACCCATGGTAGGCTTTATAAAAACAGGGAAATTCAAATGAAAGTTGGCGAGAAACCCCTCTCCGGATAGAAGGTAATCCTTTCGCTTAACGTTAATAAAATTGGCAACTCTAAGTCCGGCAGATAAAAAAAGATAATTTGCTCTTTCCTTGTCCATGGCAAGTGCTGAGGCTAATACGCCGGATCCTGTGTAAGGGACGGAGTTCATTTGCAGGAATGCCTGTAAGATTCCATTTTCACCCTCTCCCCCATGTAAGCCAATAAATACAAGGTCAGAGTCAAGGCTAGTCAAAGAAATTCCTTCTGAGCTTAGAATTTGATTTGATTCTATAAACTGTTTCTTAAATTCTTCGCTTACTTTTTCCAGTGGAAATTTTTGTGAAATAGATTTTATATCTGGAAGGTTTACGTTCTGGCTATTTGGAATTAGCCAGTTCCCTTTTTTATCGACGAGAATTGGGGTTACTACATATTTGTCTCTGTCTAGCGTATGGTAGATAAAACTTGCACTTTTAAGAGAAATTTCATGTTCAGTTGATTTACCGCCAAGGAGCAGGGCAATTTTTAACATGGATTACTTTCCTGAAGCGGATTTTTTTTGGTAGATAGTATGCCCTAAGAATTTAAAATTTTCGGAAATACCAAACATAGTTTCTGAATGTCCAATGATGAGAATTCCGTCATCGACTAGAATTTTTTCCATTTGGCTGAAGATTTTTTGCTGAGTAGGTTTATCAAAATAGATAATTACATTTCTACAGAAGATAATATCTATTTTCTCCTGGATTGGGTACGGCTCTTCTAGTAAGTTAATTTTTTTAAATATTAAAAGTTCTTTTAAGATTGGTTTTGCTGTATATTCTTTTTCCCGCTCTGTCTCCCGATGGGTAAAATACTTGATCTTATATTCTGGCTTAACAGGTGCAAGCCTTTCTTCTTTATAGGTTCCTTTTTGTGCAGTCTCTAAGACGTTAGTGTCTATATCGGAAGCATAGATTTTTATATCCCATCCAGGTTTACCATTAAAGTATTCGCAAACGGTGATGGCTAAGGTATATGGCTCTTCGCCGGTAGAAGATGCAGAAGACCAGATTCGAATTTTTTTTCGTCCGGTAGCTTTTGCTTTTTCTTCAAGCATAGGAAATGCGGTGGTTTTTAAGTAATCAAAGTGATGATTTTCTCGAAAGAAATCCGTTTTATTCGTTGTGATTCTATTTATAATTTCTGGAACTTCGCTTTGTAAAAAAACTTTGTCATTCTTAAGTTTATTCACATAGTCAACGAAGCTAGTGAGGTGATTTTGTCTCAGCCGAATATTGAGGCGGGATTGAAGCATGATTTTTTTATGAGGAGCTAAAGAAATTCCTGTCTTATCATAAATGATGTCTTTTAGGAAATTGAATTCACGATCTTCTATATTGACTATGGAACCAAAAAAGTCTGTCACTGGGAGCCTCTTTCTGCCCTGGGAGGGAATCGAACCCCCACTCACAGTTCCGAAGACTGTTGTTCTATCCG
>JANYCR010000311.1 GCA_025360185.1 Leptospiraceae bacterium
GGTAATTTATCACGAATAGAGTAAGAACTTAAATATTGACTTAAATTTTCTTTTCCGAGTCCTTCTAGAAATTCTTTGAACGTCATTGGTCCTAGATAAAAATACTCAATTCGTCCCACTGGCATAGAGAAATTATGCTCTTCAAAAACAAAGTCAAAAAGAGAGCCAGCAAGAATCACATGAAGCAGAGGAAGTTTTTCATAAAAATATCTTAAAGACGCGAAAATTTCTGTCGCCTTTTGGATTTCATCTAGAAATAGAATCGTTTTCCCTGGAATTATCTTTCGATTCGTTTTAAGTTCTAAAAGAGAAATAATTTCCTTTGGATTTTTAGATTGAAAGCATTCTATAATTCCTGCCTCAGTTTCTAAGTTTAGCTCTAAAAGATCAAGTCCCTCTTTTTCTGCAAAAATTCTGACCAAGTAGGATTTGCCAACTTGCCTTGCCCCACGTAGGATTAAGGGCTTGCGATTTGGTCTAGTTTTCCAGTTATTTAGATATTCTAGGGCAATTCTTCTCAATTAAAAATCCTTTTATTGTATTAATTAAGGGTAATTATTTAAGGTAAAGGTAAAAAAGCAAGGGTAATTTGAGTTGTTTAATGTAAAAAATCAAGATATTGCTTATTTCCCTAGATTGAGGTATTTTGTAAAAAATGTATAATTATCTAACTGTAGATGGGTATTTTGTCGGGACTGGAATTCGAGATTCAGTAGATGGTGGATTTATTGAATTAGAATTATTTTCCATTAGCCCTGATTTAAAAGATAAAATTAAAAAATGGGTGTTTCAATACGAAGTTGAGCATTACAATGATTATGCGAACGAGAAAAATATTGAAACCTTGGATACAGAAGGAAAAGAAATTGCAATGCTTCTAAAAAAGGAATTAATTAATGTTAAAGTAAAATACTTATTCGGCTGCAAATTCGAAGGGAGAATTGATATAGGTTTTGAGAGTTAAATGAAAGAAGCCAATCATAAAAATTCATCTTTATATAAGATTTTGGGAATGCTTTGCTATATGAAAATTCATTTGGATAATCTTGATATTGGAATTTGGTCTATTGCTCGTCCGAATATAATAAGAAATCTGAAAGAATTTTTGCCTCCAGAAATAATTGAAAAATTATCAGCACTCGATGAGTTAGAAGCTTTGTATAAATTAGCGGGTGAGAGCGCAGTATTAATTAAAATTCAAGAATGTATCGACTCAATTATGCATGAGATTTCAATTTCAAAGAATAAGAATATTGATTTATTATAGATTGCTTCCGTTAACAAATTTCCGTTCAACTATGTAATTCCAAAAAGAAAAACCGCACAGTAAAAACATATTTGAACCAGTACAGGTATGAGAATTCGATTCTTGTGCCTGTATTTTTTTTGGAGTAGTGTTTCGATTGCGGATGAAATTTCCCGTAATTTACTAATCGATCACTATTCTTTCCTGAATCCATCGATGGGGTTTGGGTTCGAAAAGGAAAACCAAAATAACCAGAAACTTTTTGCATGGTATCATACCAGTAAAGAGATTAAACGTAAGTTTGATTTCCATCTACAGCTAACGGCTTTTAGCTACAAAAGAATCCTTAGAGAGAATTTTCCTTATACAGAGATTCCTTATAAGCTACAAAAAGAATCAGGCGACTTAGTTGTATTTAATCCAGGGATTAAATTTTATTTCTTTTCTTTCTACGGAAATTTTCAATCTACAAATCCAACTTATAGAGGTATGTCTTTAGGCTTTCATCTTTATCCGGAAAAAAGCCTTTTTGTTTTTTACAAAGAAAACCCAAAAGAGACTACGAAAGAGTATGCGCTTTCGATTCTTTCGGGTAAGTCGCCGGGGATTGGTCTTAGTATTGCAAAAGAAATTTCTCCTGATAAGGTAGAGTGGAGTGGGAATATATCGTTTAGTTTTCAGGTAGAATCTTTTGTAGGGGCAATCTCTCATTTGCCGGTGAGTGATACTCGTGACGAAACAAAATCTTTTTTTATCTCAAAAATATTTCAGGAAAACAAAGAGAGTCTTTTCCAAGAAGAAATCAATCCTTATATAGATGAAAATTATTTAGAAAAGGAAAAGAAGAATAAAGAAGAGTGGGATCAAAAAAGGAAAGAGGAATGGGATGCTAAAAAGTTTAAAAAGAAAGAGCGCATCATCTATGGAATTAAATTAGAAGAGCTTCTTAAATTTAGAATTCCTCTAGTAGTCGCAATTCGAATTTCCCGCGCGAGTAAATCAAAAGAAGAATACGAAGAGCTTTTAAAAAATCTCTCCCCTGACTTGGTTAGAAAATGCAATAAAATTCAATATGATAAAGCAAAGGCTAATCGTTGAAAGCCTCTCTTTATATTCTGGGATTTTTGGTAGTCTTAGGTATTAAAAATCTATTCGCAGAAGAGGCGAAGCCTAAATTTACTTTGTATGGAACGGCAGAATACTTTGAAAGTAGATTCGTAAAAGAAAATCAGAAGTCAAAAACAAATGCTCTCTTTAATACACAATACAAAAATTGGCAAGCAGGAATTGAGAAGAGGGGAGAAACACCATTAGGCTCACTTGAATTTAAAAATGAATTTTTTTATTTCTCTGCCGGACATAGATACAAACCTATTTCAGGATTTTATATTTTGCGAGATGAGAAATACTATTCCGCCTTTCAGAATCCTAGACTTGGAGTCATTCCCCAACCTCTTAAAAAATCTATTTGGCTAGGGATACTACCAATTAAATGGTCGGGAGGAATTTTTATGGGAGAAGGAATTTCAGAACATAAACCTTCTCTTTATTTGAAATCACCGGAAGATATTTTTGCCTATACCTATAGCCCTGAAACTAAGATTCATTTCTTTGCTTTAAATCTTAGAAATTATAAAACGCATCCTAAGTCGGACGGGGAATTTACTATTAGTTCTCAGGCTTTGGGTAAGCGAGAAAACTATTACGGATATATGAACTTTACCGCCTTCTTTCCAAAGAAAGGAATTGAAGCCAGAATATCTCACTATAGAGAGGATAACGGTGGATTGTTTGTATCGAATCAGGATAATTTAACAGGCACAAATAACGAAAAAGCATTTAATCTAAAAATATCTAGATATCATTACGATAGGCTTGAAGCATTTAAAAATATTTCAGATAAACTAGAAGAGAGGGTAATCGGAGTTAACTCATCTATCCTTCAAGGGAGTAAGGGAGCGATTTGTATTTCGGGAAGAGCGTATCAAAAAATACCAGTTGTTATCGAGGATAAAAATCCCATTTTGAACACACTTGCACTTGGAATTTCTTATGAGTATAGACTTAAATCAACTGAGTTTATGCTGCGTTTCGAAAAACGAAAAAGCCAAGATGAACTCGCAGAATTAAAATGGACGGTCAGACCAATTCCCGAATGGAAAATGGAAATCTCTTCTCTCATCCAAAAAGACTCGAATCAATTTCGATCTCTTTATGAACAGTGGAGTGATGGGGAGAATATCAATACTATCCTCACCGATAGAGCAGCCGCTTTCAAGTTAAAACTAGTCAGTGATTTTTTAGTCTTCAATGTCAGCGGCTCACGCAAAAAGAGCGGAGCCGGTGAAATTTATTTTGCTAACATTCAATTCAAGCAGGAGTTCTGAATGTATAATAATTACGAAATATTTTATGATGAACTGATTGGAATGACTCATATTGCTAAGCATAACGTGAGCTTAGAGGAAATAGATGAAATTCTCTCTTCGAATGATTTTTTACTTGAAACTCGAAAAGACAAAAGCTACGTTGGATACAAGAGAATTCTAAACTGTAGATTTTTGGCTGTAGTCTTTAGAAAGAAATCTAAGCGCGATTATTTTATTATTACGGCTTACGATGCAGATGATAAATTTATTAGGCACGGAGTTGAAGATTATGAAAACAAAAATTAAAGCAACATACGTTATTCCTTCTAAAAAAGAAGCCGAAGAAATTAGAAAAATTATTCAAGATGTAGAAAATGATAAGACCCCTTTCAGTAAGAGGAAGCTAAAAAGGATTAAAAGAAAAAAGAATTAATCGCAATGAAAATATAGATTTGAAATTTCCCTATGGTTGTTTCTAAATCGTCAGCCTAGATTTAATCGCCTTTCCAAGAGTATACTGATCTGCATATTCAAGCGTACTACCAACAGTAACCCCATGAGCAATACGAGTGAGTTTAATGCCTGTTGCCCGCAGAAGATTAAACAAATAGGAAGCCGTTGCGTCACCTTCAAGCGTTGGGTTAGTTGCTAATAAAACTTCTTCGACTGGTTCATCTTTTAGGCGCTCTAGTAACTCTTTGATACGAAGATTTTCAGGACCTATTCCGTCTAAAGGTGATATGACTCCGTTTAATACATGGTATTTGCCTTTATACTCACCTGTATTTTCAATAAAGAAAATATCTTCTGGGAGTTCTACAACACAAAGAATATTCTTAAGTCTACTTTCACCGGTGCAGATTTCACAGATTTCAAATTCAGTGATACCTGCACATTTTTTACAAAATTTCAAATTGGATTTTACCGACTCAATGCTTTCTATAAAATTCGAAAATGCAGTTGCATCCATTCGTAAAATATGAAAACCGAGACGATAGGCGCTCTTCTTCCCAATTCCGGGAAGAGAGCTAAGAGTAGAAACTAATTTTTTAAAGAGAAGATCAGTCACCCGATCCACCAAAGAGTTTACTTAGTTCATTTGGATCAAATCCGCCAGTTACATTTTTCATCTCGTGAGTCATTGCATCTTTTGATTTTTTGAGGGCTTCGTTGGTTGCTGATATGACTAAGTCTTCGAGCATTTTCATATCATCGCCTTCAAAAAGATTTTTATTGATTTTAATATTAGTAATTACCCCGTCCCCACTTGCGGTTACGTCTACCATGCCCGCACCTGCGGAAGCGGTCACGCGGATAACAGAGATTCTCTTTTGAATCGCTGCCATTTGATTTTTCATGTCTTTCATTTTGCCGAGTGTTTCGGCCATTTTGTCTATTTTTTTTCCAAACATAATTTTCTCCTATTTCATTTTTAAATCTCAGGTAACTTAGAAGAGTCTACTTCTGTGCCTAAAAATTTATCTTTCAGTATAGATTCCATATCAATATCTTCCGGAGCCTCTTCTACTTCCGGTTTATTTGCAGTATCCGCTGATCTTACTAACTTAGCAGCGATTGGCTGATCGACCTGTCTTACAGCCGATACGGCAACAAATTTTTCTCCTTCTTTTTGCAGAGCTAGTTGCAGGTCATGGATTTTTTCCAGGATACCAGCAACAGAAGGTTTGTTCATATCAAAGATTAATTTTCTAATAGAAATTTCTATAAAAATTTTCATCTCAAAAGAGTTTCTAAGCTTTAAATACATGAGTTTTTCATAGATAGTATAAATTTTTTCAGAAAGTAGGGTTAGTATTTCAGAGCTAAATGGCTCTAATTCTTTCGTGATTTTTTGAATATCTTCTATTGGATAATTTAAAGAGTCTCTATCAGCTAAATTTTCTTTGATGAGTATTAGTGCATGGGTAAATTCTACGAAGTCCCACATAAATTTATGAAGATCAGCGCCTTCGTTATAAACTTTTTCAATCGTCTGAAAAGATTTGTGAAATGTCTTTTCTCCGAGGATACTTTTGAATAGCTCTATTTGAACGTCTACTCCCTGGTAGCCGATCATCTTGCCGATGAGTTTACCAGTGATATGCCCGTCGGTGAACGTAACTGCTTGCTCTAAAAAGGAAAGTGTATCGCGCACAGAGCCGTCACCTTTTTTGGCAACCCAGAATAAGCCATCCGAGTCATAATCAATATTTTCAATTTTGCAGAGATGCTCTACATAAGATTGTAAATTGGGAAGGGGAACTTTTTTAAATACAAAGTCCTGGCATCTAGAAAGAATTGTTTCGGGAATTTTGTGATACTCGGTTGTGGCTAATATGAATACTACGTGATGCGGTGGCTCTTTGAGAGTTTTTAATAATGCGTTAAACGATTGATCGGTGAGCATATGAACCTCATCGATGATGTAAATTTTATAACGTCCACCCATTGGAGAAAATTTTACATTTTCTCTTAAATCACGAATGTTATCAATTCCACGATTGCTCGCGGCATCAATTTCCAATACATCATTGGAATTACCTTTCATGATTTCAATGCAGGATTTGCATTTATTGCATGGCTCGTTATCTTCTGGGGATTCGCAATTTAACCTTTTGGCTAAAAGTCTTGCGATTGTAGTTTTGCCGACACCACGTGGTCCGAAGAAAATATACGCATGACCTACTCGGTTATTCTTAAGAGCATTCATAAGTGCACCGATGGCAAGTTTTTGCTCAACCACTTCTTTAAATAGTTGAGGTCGGTATTTGCGGGCGAATACTAGGTGGCTTTCTTCTGACATGGCAGTAAAATTCGGAGAAGCCGGGATTCGAACCCGGGGTGCTTACGCACACACGCTTTCCAAGCGGGCACAATA
>JANYCR010000333.1 GCA_025360185.1 Leptospiraceae bacterium
CGTCCATATCGAAAAAAGAATCATTCCAGAGCGTTAAAATACCGTTATACGTTCCTACAAATGCTCCCGGATTTTCGCCAGATGCTCCACAATACCCGTCTCCGTTTGCGGTTCCCGAATCGCCATAGGTTCTAATAAAGCTGAAGTTACCAAAATTGATGCAATGGGAAGTTCTCTTAGTAGAGCTAGTTGGTGAACCCATAAAATCGTTGAAGGTCTTGTTTACAGTTACATCTTTTACTTTGAAATCTGTCTTTACAAATCTTTCTACTACTTGACCGAGAAGTTTCATCATAATTCCTTCGTCAAGAACTCCCGTTGCAGAATTTGCTATTAGCCCCGTCCCGTCGGTCACATCCCCCCAATTAAAACTAAAATATCTTTTGTAAGACTTATTGTCTTTGGTTTGAATTTGATAGTAATAAGTATTTCCGCCTTCTATTGGCGGAACCGGCGAAGTATTGAGATTTAACCCTGTTACGAGTCCAGAGCATGAAGAATTACAAATCTCGTGTCCTGTGTTACTATTTCCTAAACGGAACAAAGTAATCTTTGCTATATTAATAAATGCGCCCTGTGGATTTGAAAAAGCGCTTATTAAAAGAAGCGGTGCAGACTTGTTGAAGGTAATATCATTTACCCCACCAAGAGTAAAACCATTTACTAAATTTGTAATTTGATAATCGTGCTCTGTTTTAAATGTAGTTTTAAATTCTGTAGAAATAGGAGTTCCGGCGCTGTTAGTTGCCTGCGTTGAAATCGTAAGCGAATACGTCTCGTTAGGCTTTAATTCTTTATAAGGATCGAATAATAATCGTCTACCGCTGAGCCAAGTAAATCGCCCACCTTTGTCAGAAATATCCGCATCGTCTAAATCGTTGCCACCTGGAGACGGTATTGGTCCCGAGTCGAGGCTAACAAGGGTAAGCGCCGTCTTTACGGATTTTTTATTCATACCACTTGCAAAAATGATTTCTAGATTCTTGTAACGATCAACATTTTCAGCAGAAATTAGACAAAGTGCTGCTGCTTGTCCATCTGCTGGGGAACAACTGCTAGTAACCGTAGTTCCATTTGGAAGTATAATTTGTGTATCTGTACTATTGTAGTTAGATACTGATTGACCGCCATCGTTTGGCTCTGTGTATGTAGAGGAATTTCCACCTGTTAAAGCAATAGGAATGAGATTGGAAATGTCATTTTTTTTCTTGCCGCCGCTTGGATTACAGCCTAAACTGGCTACTAAGGTAAATATAGTAAGCCCCGGATAAATCTTTTTCGCTAAATTTTTCATTTTCAAATCCTCGTAAATTCGGACGGACTTTGATATCCTAGTCAATGGCACAAATTGTTTTCTTTTCTGTAAACAATTATTTTATGCTGAAAATTATATTCAACCGCTGAAATACTGAGGTATTTTCATTAACATTTAAACCGTCTTCAAAAGAAAATCCTTGTTTTTCTAATTTTTTTCCATACTGATAAATGTCCGCAAAGAGAGAGATTAAAACTCCACTGGAATAAAGTAAAGAGTTCGAAGAATTTTGCGTTGTCCTAATCATATCAGAATTCAACAATCTTTCTAGATCAGAAACAAAAGCTGCAATACTGTATGGCATAAAAGTCATTTTGTCTTCGGCGTAAGCAATGAACCCGCCCGGACCTGCGAGTGAATAGAATAACCCAAATACGTTTCTGCCATAAGGAGCAGTCTGTCGTAGAACAGGCGGGACATAGTCAGTCAAAATATTTGTTAAGTTATAATAGCCATTTGATTCTTTTGTAAGCAGAGAATCTGCCATATCAAGAAGAGCTGTCACCTCTGCACTCGTTGGTCTGACATCAATAATTAAGGTTAGCATAAAATCTATATTTTTTACAAGGGAATAGCCGGATGTTTTCGAAAAATAATCTCTGGCGAATGCAACTGAATCATTCACTCCATTCCAAGAACTGTCCGTAACATTTTTAGACCTATTGTCTGGATAAGCAGCTAGAATAGCAACTTTATCAGAAACATATTGTTGTAGATTATACTGATTAGCCGCTGTAGACCCATCTGAGTTGACTTTGATTTCACCTAGAATTTTTTGGATAGCTGCCCAAATTTTATCTCTGCCCGATTTTTTGGAAGAGTCGCCGAGGGAAACGAACATTTGTATCAGGTTTGTGATTAAATCAATCTTAGCCGCAAGCACCAGTGCTCCATCTTGAAATTTCCTTTGACTTTCTACTAATAGACCAATAGGAGAAAAAATAACATCAGAAGGCAGAAACTCTGCCGAAGTGGCAGTAGCACTTCGAATTGGGTTATCGTCTGTTAGCCGAAATCCGACTATAGTAGGCTTAGTAGTGTATTGAGGATTTGGAATAGTGGTCACATTATCCGTATCTATAAATAAATAAGGACGGGTTAGAATTTTGCTCAGATCAGTTAGAAGTGTAAAAGGATTTTTTCCAGCTGTTGTTGCATCTGCTTGGTCGTCTAACGTTTTTGCAAGTGCAACAATTAAAGGCAGCATTTTATTTCTCTTGTCCCAATTTGCTGCTGTAATCGAGGGGGTAACAGTTGTTGTTCCCGTAAATCCTAGTCTTTCTAAAACTGGGAAATTAAAAGAAATTACGGGTGGTATAAGTCCATAAACGTTCGAAGGACTTGGAATTAAAAGAGGCCAAACTAGATTAGACTGCAATACAAGTGCTTCTTGAAAGGGGAGATTGCCTGCAGCACCATATCCCCAACCTTCAACATATATTGCAGAGTCACCAGCAACACTGGAAAACTTAGCCGATGTAAAGTCTTTGTAACTCGCAGTATTATCTCTTAAACTTACGGAAGCATTTTTTAACCAAGTGCCATTACTCGCTCCACCACAAGTAGAAGCAGTAGAGCCACTGCAATAGGGTTTAAGACTCATCATCCCTTTGAGTCCATTTCCAATTGCTACAATGAATAGAGATTCTTCAAATGCCAAAGAGGCATCTAATTTTGCCCTAGCGGGGATAATTACAACAAACCGCTTCTCATATAATAACCATTGGAAGTTTTTATAAAATGCTTCTTCATCAGAATTGACTGCACGCTCAACATCAGTTTTCGATATTTCATAGATTGTAAATCCAGTTCCTGCATTTGCTGGATTTCCGGAAGCACTCTGTCCCGCATACTCATTTCCACCCATCCCAATGTCTTTACAATTTGCGGTAGTCGTTGTGGTATTGCTGATGCAGATTTTGTATTTAGCAGTTTGCCAGGTTGATTTATATAGATTTTCTGATAAGTTCGCATAACGAGCAATAGTCCCATCTGGAGCAAGAAAATTTCCACTGCTATCCTTTTTGCTCTTATTATAATAAGGTCCATATCCTGAATACGTTACGCGCTTGACCCAGTTTAAAACCCAGGGAATTGTATTACGATATATCAAATCGGTTCCGGAAGATTCAATAGGTAAGGCAGAGCCTATTGATTCTGCTTCTAGAAGAGACAGTTCAGCAGTATTGAAATCAATTCCTTTTGTTCCAGTTAGAGTTGTTCCGTTCTTGAAAACTTTTCCACTTGCTTTACTTAAATTCATGATGGAATCGAAGTTAATTGCATCACCTGATTGCATCACAGATTGCAAAGCCCAAAGACTGTCGCCCAAATTGAGTTGACCGTAAGTCGGTCCCGTTATCCAGGTGCGAGTCGTTACAGAAGTATCCCACACATAACCAAAGGAATCTACAATACTTAACGTTAATAGTAAACTCTCTAGCGCAGAAATGCTATTAGCCGTTGTATCTTTAAATCGGTCTTTTCCGTTTGAATCCTGTAATATTAAATTTAAAAGAGAATTTTCAATTCCGCTTGTCGTTCCAGTAAAATCTAAAAGCTGTAAATTCTCTCCGAGCTTATCTACTAAAATTGCAGTCGGGTCCTTTGTTGCTGGAGAAGCAGGTGGAACAATGAGTTGGCGGATATTTTTATATAAATCAATGATTACCGTATTTAATTCTGCTGAATTGATAATTATCGGAGTAGTATAACTTGTGCTGTATACGGAAGAGTATCCGCTACCTCCTACCGTAAAATACTTTTCGTAATTTACCATTAGCTCTTTTATTGTTGTTTCGGATGTTTTGTTTTCCGAAGGTCCTGTTCTTTTAAAAAGCATTTCTCCAAAACCATAGATCGTTCCTATGAGTCCATTCTTCATTTTCTTATCGGCACTAATTACCGGATCTAAAAAAGCGTTAGTCGCGTTTTCTATGGCAGCCCGGACAGTTGAGTTTGATCTTATACCTTTGACTGCAACGTCTTGATATTCTTCCATTGTTTTTTTAGAATCCGCATTACCTAGAGTATCCGCAAAACTGGTTACCTGATTGCTGATTGTTAAAGCACTTTTAGTTGTATATTCTTGGAGCAGGTAAGAGGTAGTAATCGGTATTACATTTCGAATTACCGGTTGGCTGTAATTTCGAATTCGCTCTAGTAGCGGTTGAAGGTTGTTATATGTAGTAGGATTATTTCTCTGGATGCGTGAAAGCATATTGGAAGTTTGCAAAAGAAGAGCTTGCAGTTGGGGACGGGTATTTAGCATAATGTTTTGCATGAGCCTAAGCCCGCCCAGAATATCTTCTTTTGCAGAAATGCGCAAGGAATTGTCGAGTCTGGTATTAAAGTCATCAACGTTCATGCTTTTAAATGGCTGCTTAAGAGCGGGGTATGGATCAAGCAATGTGAATAGAGTCAGTCCGCCGTTAGATTGAAACCCATCGGTGAAAAGATTTAGATCGGAAAGCTTCTTTGAATTTTTTTGGCAATTCCAAGAAGTCTGCAATAAAATTAGGACTAAAAAAAAAGAAAGGATTCTTTGCATGGCGACTCTCTCGTTTAAAGGAAACTATATTTACCAAAAATCCTAATATTTTTTGAAAATGTCAAATCATTATTCAAAAACGAATCGGTTCTAATAATTTTTCTGCTTGCTTACAGCCTCATCATAGAAAGGAATTAACTAATAGAAGGAAATTATATTTTACATGCATGAATTTCTCCAAAGTTTAAAACAAAAGCTTTTATCCATTTTCAATTTTATTAAATTTTTCCTATTGAATTTATTTGCTAAAATAGGAAACTTACTAGTTTCTACATTTACCGGTTTCTTTGCAAAACTAAAAGCCTTCAAGGAATTCATTGTTTCTGATAGAAAGCGGCTAATCGCATTTATTCTCTCATTTCCGATGACAGCGGCACTTGGGACTACGGGCTATTTTATTTTTAGAAAGCATTATAAAATTCACTCTTCGATTCAATCGGGATTATATACAGTGCCAGCTGATGCAGAATTTTATTTTGAAATTAAAAATACAAATGTAGCGAAAGAAAAATTAATCAAATCAGAAATATTTCAAAAGATAGAAACTTCGGAGGCGTGGGCAAGATTTCTATCTTCTCTGGCAGGGCATAAGCTCGGCGAACTTTTATACCTGGTGGAGCTAAAGTCAAATTCCATTATAGATTGGAAAGATTTCTTAGAGTTGTTTGGAGAAAGTATTGGTTACGCATCTTTTACCGATGGAAGCTATTCGGTAGTCGTAAAGACAAATCTAAAATCTAGATTTGGAATTACTATGCTTGAATCTTTTAAAGCAGAAAAAATTCCTCTCAGGAAAATAAAAGAAGCAAAGAAAGAAGAACCAGAAGCGGCTAAACCAAGTCAGCCTACAAATCCGGCAACGACTGAAGAGGCTAATATAGATGAGTCGGCAACGATGCCTGTGGAAACGAATGAGAATGTGATTTCTAGTGATAATTATGAGACTGGATTTTTAGAAGAAGGAATTAAGAGCGGAAACTTAATTATTAGTCAAGTCGAAGCAAATAATGGGTCTGTCTACTTCGTGTTAGTCGATGAGTATTTATTTCTATCTGACTCTCTAGAAACTCTTTCTAAATCTTTGGAGGCAGCTACAAATCCATCTAAAAAATCACTCTTCGCAAATAAAGAAATGGATGTAGTATTTAAAGAATACTATAAAGACGATATTCTAGGAGTAGCTTATTTAGGTTTGTCAGATACGAACTTTACTCCTTTCTTAAAACCAATTTCGGAAAATGCAAATTCTATTTCGCTCTTATTTAAAACAGAAAATAATTTGTTGTCAGCGGATATTCATGTTACAGAAAGAAAACCCTACGTAACTACAAACCCGGTTTCGATTGACTTAATTCAATCTTCAATTCCAAGTGATGTTTTACTAGCGGTATATTCCAATTCCCTCGGACTGAAAGAGTATTTTACTTCTGCGGCAAATCCAGGTAATGCGTGGATCGAATTAGGCTTAATGACTCCGATTTTTTTAAAAAACGGAAATCTTTCCTACGAAGAATATTTTCCAGCCAACTCACCAAGTGCATTGCTTTTACATAAGCCAATATTTATGGAAGAGGAGAAATTTTTATATCCTGACTTTACAATTGGATACGTTAGTTCTAAAGGAGATGATACTTTTTTAAAAACTATTTTTAAACCCGGTAAGGCGACGAAGGCATCTCATCTAGATGTAAACTTTAAAACCTATAAGCGAAGTGGAACTTTTTATTCGCCGTCGATTTATTCCTCAGAAAAAATACAATGGCTATCGTCTTCAGTTGAAAATGCAAGAAATTGTATCGCTGCGAAAAATGGAAATAAACCTACCATTTCTGATTTAAACTCTTCTAAACTTACTTCTCCTTGGAAAGAAGCTCCTCATCATATAGTCATTAATTGGCAGAGGCTAAGAGAGGATATTCTTACATTTCTAATTTACGGTGGAATTAAATCGGGCAAGTATACGGAAAAGACTGTGACTAACGACATTCAGCCGCTTCTAGATCCCTTTGACTGGGTTGAGTCTATTCATATAGCTCTCGGCAGTAAAGGGAATGTTTACGGTAAAATGATCTTATCCGGTATGTAATAAAGAGCTATTATTAACCTTTACTATGCATATTCGAAACAGATTTACTCATTTGTCCGAAAATAAAATTTGGAAGGAAACGACTCATAAACTTAAGCATGCTTGCTTGACCGGGAAGAATTTCAAGAGTATCATTGCTAAGACCTTTTATAAATTTTCCAACCATCTTGTCAGTCTTCATAATCGGAATGCCTTTAGAATCATTTGGATCAAAGGAATGCAATAGTTCAGTTTCCGTTGCAGGTGGGAGCAATTCAAAAACTTGCACTTTCGTATTAACCAACTGAGCACGAAGAGATTGAGTATAAGAATGAAGAGCCGCTTTTGCAGCACAATAAACAGGAGAAATTGGAAGCGGAACATAAGCAAGACCAGAGGATACGTTGACTATAGCCGCACTTGATTTTCCTTTGAGGTGAGATAAAAATGCCTCTGTCATATAAATAGGACCTTTTAGATTTATATCAATTTCAGTGGTGAGTTTTTCAAAAGAAAAATCATGTTTTTGTAAATTAATTGTCCACATGATTCCAGCATTATTGATGATTATGTTAGTATCCGGGAATTCTGTTGTTATCCGCTTTAGTAAGGTTTTGACATGTTCGGGATTACCCGCATCACTTTGGATTGTGTGCAATCCTGGTATTACCTCTGTTGCTTTTTTTAATTTATCAAGATTTCTTCCAGTCACAATTACTTTATTTTTGAGAGCTGTAAATTGTTTAGCCATTTCTAAACCAATTCCAGTCGATCCACCAGTTATTAATATTGTGTTACCACTTAGATTCATATATACTCCTATATTGCATCAATAAATTTCTACATCGTTAGAAGGTCAAATTATAAATTAAAATTAGAATCTCTATATTCGTTCGGATATTTTTCTTATCTAACTAACGTCCATTTTTCGTTTATTTTAGAAATATATACAGGGATTTCAAAAACACCGGCATCCTTACTAGATTTTGTTTTAATAACATCGTTTCCCTTTGCATCCGTTACATAAATAAGTTTATCGTTTGCAACTAACTTAAAAGTAAAATTTGTAGGCATCTTTTCTAATTTTCCTTTAATCATCTTCAGAAATTCATTCCTTTTTCATTTCTTTGTTTATCTGCATCCGAGTTAGCAAACATAACTTTTGAAAGATCATTCATTTTAAATTCATTTAGGCTTAAAAACTTTTTCGTATTACCAGTATTAGCCGCTCTATGCAATGACTGGATTAATTCGATAATTTCTTTTTTAGAAGATTCATCTAAGACTATCGTTTCAGCTTTATCCCATAGCTCAGAAGGTGGAACAAATTCAGGAGTAAATTTAATTTCTTTTTCTAAAGGAAAACTAATTTTCTCGCCTTCTGATTCTGGAGCAATAAAACCTGTTATCTCTTTACCTTCGTCACTTGATTGACCTGCTTGTCCCAATCGAACGTTAACCGCTATCTTAGGCTCGGAAGCGTTTTTTTCTTTTTGGTATGCCTTTATTAACTTTATCTTGAGTGTATTCTCTCCAGGCATAATCCATAGATTCAGACCGGTCGATACTCCCGACTTAAATCCGTCTTTACTTGCCTCTGTTTGGATTATTCCATTTAATTCGATAGAAGCCACAACCGAATTCATTTTATAAGATAGGGAATAATATCCGTCTTCCGCGAAAACTGGGATTAGTAGGCAGAAAAAAATCAGAATAATTGTTTTTAGTTTCATTTGTTAATAAAAAACTTTTTCAGTAAATTAGTCAATGTCTTTAAAACTAAAAGAATTTGCGATTAGCGACTCAAATGTTTTCGATTCAAAAACTGCATCACACTATACGTGTAATCTAAATGCGGAGTAATCGCTTTTAAGCTTTTTCCATTTTTGTAAATCTCTCCGAGAATACTTTCGACTTCCATTGTGTTGCCTTTTTCAAAATCAAGTAGCATCGAAGTTTTATAGGGTTTCATTTTTTTTGTTCGTTCTAGCATATCATCTATGAGAGATATTTTTAAATCAATGTTTTCTTTTTTCGCAATTGACCGAACTTCTAGCATAAGTTTTTTTGCGAGATCAAACAAAAGTTTAAATTCTATAATTTCTTTTGTGGAAGATTTATTGCCGATTACAGAGAGAGAATTAAAGGGAACATTCCAAAGTAGTTTTTCATACCTGGCTTTTCTAAGATTGTTTTCGTATTTAGTATCAATTCCAGACTGTAAAAATATATCTGTAATGAGTTTGGCTTCTTTCTCGAACCTCCCCTTTAAGGAGCCAATCTTGATTTGCCCGTAGTCGATATGATGAATTTCTTCATGCGTAGTTCGATTGATGCAAGTAAATGCAAGTCCTCCTAAAATTGGATTTTTAGGAAAAACTTTTCCAAGTTTTTCCTCCATATTAATTCCATTTTGTAAAACGAGGATAATGCTATTTTGCTTTCGAATTTTTTTTATAAGAGTAGAATACTGAATTAAATCTTTTTGTGGATTACAACTCTTAGCCGAGATAATAATGAAATCAGCTTTATCCATGGAATTTATATCTGAATAAACCTGAATAGGAAAGTTAAAATCTCCCCATACACTCTTTACATGCATGGTTTTTGTTTTAGAGGCAAACATAAATCTAGATTGAAACTGAACAGCAAAGCCTGCCTTAACTAATTTTCCGCCATAGAAAGTTCCAACGGCTCCTGCTCCGATAATTGCGATGGTTTTTATTTGTTTCATGAAAAATTATTTAGCAAGCATTTCTTAGTTTATTCCGGCTACTGCAAAGCCCATTGCAACGGCAGCAGTGGATAACTGGCTATCATGGGTTAAAAAAGTAATATCTGACTTTTTATTTTCTTCTTTCAGAATTAAAGCAGAAGATAAATGAATTGCGTCTAACGTTCCAATTATAGTAGGAAATGGCTCTGCTGATTTTTGCTTGATATTTTGAGTTATTTCAATCACAAAAACTGTTTTATAAAATTCCGCAAATGTTTTATGTAGATTTGCATATTCGCTATCGTCTATTTCTTTTTCTAGACGCAAACGATTTAGAACACGACTAACTTCAATATAGAGAAGTTCACTGGTGTAACAAGAATCCCATTTTTGAAATTCAGGATAAGATTTTGGGCTATTGAGTAGCCAACGCAAAAGAACAGACGTATCTAAATAAACTGTCAAAATCTATTTCCTCTTCTGTCTTGCAGCAAATATTCAATAGGGTCTAATTTCACTTTACCTTTGAAGCTATTATTAATCTTCTTTGTTTTAATAAGAGGCGATCGAATGACCAAACGCTGTTTTTCTGAATACGGAATAAGTTCTGCGATTGGATGCTCTCTATCCATCACTACATAGCGTATTCCATTCACTACTTCTTTTAACGTAGCACTCAAATGTGTTTTTAGATTTGAAATTGAAATAGTTTCCATAATATTTATTCTAGTCATCACAAGACTATGTCAAGACTATTTTTTGCTTAAACAGTTCGGATTAGAATTTTTTTCTTATTAACTCCTCTTATTTCATAAACAAGCGATAAGCATTTATTTCGAATGAATGTGAAAAATCTATTAGCCTACTCTAAATTATTAGTATTTCAATTCTGTATCGCTTCGTCTAGTAACAGCAATTTATCATTATCCACTTCAATGTTTCTAATACAATCAGCAATCTCTTGCGCCTTATGAGTATTACCCATGACTAAATGAATCTCGGCAAGATTTAGCATATATAGAATATTACTAGGCTCCCTGATTTTTAGGCGCTCTGCATAATCTAGAGCTGATTCGTATTTCTTTAATTTCTTTAGACAATAAGAGACTAGGTAAAGCATATCTAAATCATCCGGTCTAATATTTATATACGGAATAGCCAAGTCACAAATTCTAACATAGCTCTTAGTATTCAAATAGACTTTCATCATCTCGCGTAGTATCTCAGGGTGATCCGGGTTAATTATATTAGCCTCATCTAGAGCTTCCATTGCTTTTTGGTTATTGCCATCTTTTTCATAATCCCTCGCGGATTGCACTAATCTTTTGGCAGAATTAGAAAGAGTTTGGTTATTCAAATGCTCTCCAATATATTCTAAGCGGAGTAGCGACAAATCATCTGTAATCTCTCCTTGCTTTTCAAGGTTTTCCTTGATCGTTCTTAATTTTCCATCGGAGGTTTCTACGATACTAAGGAATAGGTTTTCATCCTCATTGATTATTCTACCTCCAAGCGAATCCTTACCCATATAAATATCATCGCGACCATCTGATCCGAGAATTAGCACATCGCCGGGAAGGATTTGAAATGTATCTACTATAATTCCTCCCTGCGTATCTGGCGTTCCTAATTTTCTATAGAAGGATCTTGTTTGGATGAAGCTTGCCTTTGCATCACGGTAGAGAACGGCAAACGGGTGTTCTGCGTTAATCAAATAGCAAAATCCATTTTCATTATCTACTAAGCCTAATATCATGGAAACGAGCATTGAGCCATCAAAAGTTTCAAATGTTTTATGGAGTTCAATAAAAGTATTTTTCATCCATCGCTCGGGTGTATAACTCATAATTGATTTTGATACTTTTGTTCTTTCTACAATTGCATGAAATACAGATCCTAGAATCAATGCACCGCCCGCACCCTGAATTGATTTCCCCATTGCGTCTGCATTTAGAAACACGGAATATTTTCTACTGCCGAGAGAAAATGAATCAGCCACGCATAAATCACCACCGATTTCGTTTTTATTTTTTTTAAATTCAAATTCTTTCTTTTGTTTTACAAAAAATTCAACTTTGACTGTATCCGCTTGGGTTCTATTGACACCGAGTGGTTTCAGTAGCAATGATGTCAGGAAGTAATCGCCATCTTGCTGCATTTTTAATATTGTAACTTCTTGTAAAGTTTGATTTAACTCGTTTGTTCTAATTTTGACTTTATCCTCTAAGGTCTCTGTGTATTCTTTGATTTCTGCATTTTGATGCTCGATAGTGTCCGCCATGCGATTATAAGTATTTGCTAATTCGCCGAATTCATCTTTGGACTTAATCTTAATTCTATCTTTCAGAGACTTTTCACCAGATGAGATACCGCGCAAAACATCGATTATACTCATAAGAGGCTGTACACTTCTTCCGACGATAAAAGAAATCATCACTCCGATGAATAGGAATGTAATAATCGTAAGAACAGTATTTCTTACGATTATACCTTCGATAACCGAGTAAGCCTCTTTCTCATTTACAGCAACGACTAGAATGAAGTTGGCATCCGATTCAGTCTGGTAGAGAGTGTAGGCTTGGTTGTTAATGCTAATTTTTTCTTCCGTTGTTATTATATTTTTTTGTATTTCTTTAAAATCATTATTTTTTAGCCAAGGTAATTCTCTGTAATCCTTAAGGAGATAAATTTCTTCTGGATGAAATAGAATTTTTTTATTTTCCTTATCAATTAGAACTGCAAAAGAACTCTTTGTAATGTCAAGTTTTGAGAGTAATGTCTTAATGGACTGCAAAGTCCAATCGATTGTAGATATTCCAATTATTTTATTAGTTCGGTCATACATGATTGTGCAGAGGGTAATAAAGATTACCTTTTCATTTCCAAGCGTGTCTATGTATGGAGCTGTTCTATATCTCGGTGCAGTGCGAGGAGTTGCCCGGTTCCATTTTTCTGGAAGTGCAAACTTATACCAGCTTTGGTTGAAATAATTATAAGATTCGTTAGAATACTCCCATGTAACCTCAACATTATTGTCCTTCCAAGATGCATAAGGTCCTAGATATTTTTCTCCTAAAATATTTGGCTCATACCAAATGCCACCGCCGACTAAATTTGGAAAGTTCTTCATTTTTTCGCGTAGAATTATAGTGAGAGAATCTTTGGGCTTTTCTTTAGACTTAATATTATAAACGATTTCTCCTGCTTGTGCAATGTCTTGACCAACGATTTCTGTTTTGCTTGTCGCATTGTTTATTTCGGAGAGGAAGAACGAAATAGAGCTATCTATTTCCCTATCTCTAAATTCTTTTGCTTGATTGTAGAAGATAAGAGTGTTTATCCCCATTGCTAGAATAAAAATTGTGAGAACGGTAGCAAGAGTGAAAAATGTAATTTTAGTCTTTAGTTTCATAGATAAATAGCCATTAGCCTAATGATCTCAAAGATTCTTGTTGACTTAAGAGTTTTTCGTTTTCCGGTGAAATTTTTAATATTTCGCTCAGCAGTATATTTGCCCGTTTTGTATCTACACCTATATAAAGCTCAATCAAATGCGTTATGTATTTGATATTCGTGGGCTCTCTGAGACGAATTTGCTCAGCTAGATCTATTGCTTCCATCTTCTGGTTATTACGCTTATGAGCATAGGATAATGCAAAGATGATTTCTGTGTCAATCGGTCGAAGATTGATATATTCCTTTGCATACTCAATTGCATTTACATAATGTTTTAAATGTAAACTTAGTTTAATTAGGTCTCGTAGTAAAATTATATTTTGTGGCTCAATACCGTAAGCCGTTCGTAACTCAATCAAAGCATCCGCATGCTTTCCCTTTTTTTCTAATATTCTTCCCTTCTTAATTGATTCCAAAACTTGGATAGAGGATGAGTCAATGGATGAGGGATGGGTTCCTTTAAATTCAATTCGTAGTAAGGAGAAATCATCTGTTAGCTCTCCGATATTTTTAATAGCCGTTGCAATGCCTTTTAGATTACCCTTGCCTTCTTCCACCCTACGGAGAAATTCATTCTCGTCTTCGTTAATAATTCGCTGACCGGAGATCGCTTCTTTCCCGATGATTAAATCATCTCTTCCGTCCGAACCAATTAAAATAACATCACTAGTTAACATTTGAAATGTGCGCACATAAATAGTATTATGCGTTCCCCCACCCATTCCTAATTTGTGGAACATAAATTCGGTTTCGATAAAGGATGCTTTTTCATCTCGATAGAGAACAGTCCACGGATGTTCTGCATTGATCAAATATATAAGCCCGGTTTTGTTATCCACTAGCCCCATTACCATCGAGACGAGCATGGATCCATCAAAAGTTTCAAATGTTTTATGCAATTCGATGAAAGCACTCTTTATCCATTTCTCCGGGCTTTGTGCTTGCATGAGTTTAGTTGATCTAGTTCTTTCGATGATTGCACCGAAGACAGAGCCGAGTATGAGTGCCCCACCTGCACCTTGTATTGATTTACCCATAGCATCACAATTTAGAAAAATTGTATAGTCTCTTTCTTTCAACTGGATTGCATTGGCAATACACAAGTCTCCACCAATTGCCTTGACTGAATTTTTAAACTCAAAGGTTTTCTTCTGCTTCACATAAAAATCTACAACTAGATTTTCAGTATGCACATCTACTTTACCCAAAGGCTCGAGGAGTAGAGATGTAAGGAAGTAATCTCCGTCTTGTTGTTTTTTTAGTTTCGTTACTTCTTGTAAAGTTTGGTTTAATTCATTTGTTCGTTGAGTGACTTTATCTTCTAACGTCTCACTATACTCTTTTATTTCTTGGTTTTGGGACTCGATCTTATCTGCCATATTATTAAAAGTATCCGCAAGCTCTCCGAACTCATCGGTTGATTTGATATTAATTCTTTCTTTTAAATCTAGACTACCACTTGCAATCCCTCGAAGGACAGAGATAATTTTATTGAGTGGTTTAATACTTAAATCGACAACAATGAAAATAAAAAATCCAACGAGAGCTAAAGTGACAACGCTCAGCAACACATTACGAAGAACTATACCACCGATGACAGCATAAGCTTCTTTTTTATTGATTATAGCTGTAAGCAGATAATCAAAATTAGTCACAGTATAATAAATATCATGCTCGATGCCATCAATGAATTCACTTTCCATCTTGGAAATTTTATTTTTCTCTAATTTGTCATATTGAATTTTTTCTGTCCATTTTAGTGCGGACTTATCTTGCATGATTAGTTTTTTATCAGGATAGAAAACTATTTTTGAATTTGGTAAATCAATTAAGGTAGTATAAGAATTTTTTGTAATGTCAAACTTACCGAGCAGTTTATTCAAATCTTCAAAAGACCAGTCCACTGTGGTGAGACCTAGCATTCTACCATTACTATCATACATGAGAGTGCTGAGGGTAACAAAGATTATCTCTTTATTTCCGATTTTATCTATGTATGGAGGAATTCGATAATAACTTCTTTCTCTTTTTAGTGTTAGATCCCAGTCCTTAGGAATGGCGGCTCTGTAATAGGGTTGATTGTGATAATTATATTTCGGATTAGAATATTCCCATGTGACTTTTACATTTTCTTTTTCCCAAAGTGCATAAGGTCCCATAAATTTTTCACCGAAACGATTCGGCTCATACCATATACCACCACCTAAAATAGATTTCTCGTTTTTAACTCGGGCGATTAGATAGTGCTCAAAGATTTCTTTTTGCTTTGCTATATCAGTTGATTTTAGAGTGTATAAAATTTCTCCCGACCGAGCTAGATCATATCCGGTAATTTCTGTTATATTTGTAGCATGATTGATTTGATTCAGAAAAAAATCAAAGGAACTAGTAATCTCAGCATTACGAAACTCTCTTGCCTCATGATAAAAAATCATCGTATTGATAATCATTGCTAAAACGAATAAAGTTAAAACAGTACCTAGAGTAACGAGAGTAATTTTTGCTTTGAGTTTCATCTACTTAAATAACGAATTTTACTTTTAGAGAGTTCAAGCAAAAATTATTTATTGAGAGATTTTTTTGATAAATCTAAATGAGTGAAGACAGCACACGCTAGAAGATGATTGATCTCTTGTCGATATATTGCTATTTCTTCATCACTGCAAATAAAGTATTGTTTATCATAATAGATTTGAAGCTAGCAAACCAGATGAGTTTTGTTGCGTAATAAAAAAGCATTTTTCCTATTTTCCCGAAACTACTTTTGCTTCCAGCGAATGACAAAATGGGTGTTAGCACATAATATTCAGTAGACGTAAAACCTGTTTGGGAACCTAACATGGAAAGAGTTTTTCTAGAGTAATCGTTGATATGATCTTTGGCTTCAAGGTAATGCACACCAGGCTTCATTCCTTTTAGAGCAAACTTGAGATTTGCCTTGATAAGTTGTATAGGAACATTCGGGGTCTGAAGAAATAAAATTCCACCTGGTTTTAATAAGGAAAATAAATACTCTAGAAGAGGTTGAGGTTTTGGGATATGTTCTATCACATCCCAAAGTGTAATTATATCTACTGATCCCTTGCCAATTCCACTCGATTGAACCATTCCGGGGTAAACCGTTGTTAACCCACTTTTTTCTTTGGCAAATTTTACAGCGGGCTCGGACATTTCAAATCCAATTGCATGCCAGCCTGGTTTTTTTTCTTGAAGCATTTTTACAAAAAATCCCAAACCACAGCCCACATCCAGAATAGTACCAGAATCCTTTTGCATGAAGTTAGAAATAAATTCGGAATATATCGCTCGATGTGCATGATCCCACCAATCGAGGTCATACTCGTCATTACCCTCTCCCCAGTAACCATCATAATGCTCTTCTTGCTCATAAGTAGAAAATACATGACCGCAAGATTTGCATCTAACAATGAGTATCCCATTCTCATTGAAGACAGGTTTATTTTGATTACTTGAACATAGATAACAAGTTTGGTTCATGATTATTCCTTAACATACGAATAAAATACATCCCAGATTCCCCAGAATCTTCCATTGGCAGTGGAGTCAGGAATGAGGTTAACGTCTATTCGCCCTGTTGGACATTCGACTGGGTCAATTGTGATCATATATGGATTTATCTCTGTGTTTTTGCGGTTAAAAAGTATCTTTCCTTTGGTTCGACCATTGATTAGAACAGATAAGGATCGAACAGGATAGGTTTCGTTGTTCAGGCTCTCATAGGTCGTTAGGTCTAAGTAGAGGTAGATTGGTTTTTTTATAGAGGTATCAAACGTAAGGTAAAAAGAAAGTCCTTTCGGAGGAATCATTCTACAGATTCCATCTTTGAGTCCGTATTTGTTCGAATCCATTCGTAAACTCATGGACTGAAAATTTGCCCATCGCCTGAGTTCATCATAACCAGCAAAATCTTCCGGGTTTAACTTCTCCCCTTTTTCACTCAGATGGTTAAAGTTTATAGACTTCTTAAACGGTGGTAATTCGTCTGAAGTCAATGCAGTTGAAATAAAAATAAGTAAGATAATAAATAGTTTATAGTTCATAAAATAGTTTTCGTTCAATATATATTTATTATTGCATTCAAAGTCAAGTCCTAAAGAGATTGTTTCTAAATAACGTGAATTTAAATTGTAGGAACGCATATATACATTCCTACAATTCAAATCTTATGTAAAGGATTAGTTTGAAAGTTTTAAATAGCATAGAAGAAATTGGAAATGAAGTTAATCTAGGCTCTGTCATTACTCTTGGAAATTTTGATGGGATTCATCTCGGTCATCTTTCCTTAATCAAAAGAGTAAAAGAAGTCTCTAAAGAAAAAAACCTTCCTTCTATACTTGTGACTTATTTTCCTAATCCTGCAATTGTGCTTGGGAAAAATAAATCTCTCAGACCGATTTATAGCGAAGAAATTAAAAAAGAAATCATCGAAACTTTCTCTGTTGATATGCTCCTGACGATTCCATTCACACAGGAGTTTTCAACGATGCATGCGTATGAATTTACAAAAAACATTTTAGTAGATAAACTAAAGCCACATCATATCATCATTGGGTTTAACCATTTTTTTGGAAAAGGCAGACAGGGAGATTTTGCGTTTTTACAATCACATGCAGAGGAGTTCGATTATAGCGTAGAAAAAATCGACCAAGTTTATGCAAAAGATGAACCTGTCTCCAGTTCAAAAATTAGAACTTGTATTCAAAATGGCGAAGTTGCAAAAGCAAAAGAACTTCTTACTAGACCTGTCATCATCCGCGGAAAAGTAGTAGAAGGATTTAAGCGGGGAAGGCAAATAGGCTTTCCTACGGCTAATATCCAATTATCCGGTGAAAGTCAAATTCCTCCCGAAGGAGTCTATGCGGTTTACATCTTGATAGGCGGCGTGAAGTATAAGGCAATGCTAAATATTGGGAAGAACCCGACATTTGGAAACCAGGAACAATCTATCGAAGCACATATCTTTGATTTTAATTCTGATATTTATGGTAAGACTATCGACTGCTGGTTTATTGCGCGTATCCGCGATGAGAAGAAGTTTAATGGGATAGAAGAATTGAAGGGGCAACTCGCGTTAGACGCTGTTATGGCTCAACAATTTCTGTAGCTTTGCGTTTTGCTTCTCGTTTCATTTTCCAATTTTCTAATTTTACAATAGTGAAGAATTGGATCATTTTATAAAATTTGTCAAAGCGATAAGGGCGCGCGAAAATTCTCCAGAGCCAAGTAAGACCTCTAAGTTGGAAGTAGTCAGGAGCTTTTTTGATTTGCCCCGAAAGAGTATCTAAATTTCCCCATGCACCGATTACGATTGATTTGCCGAAGTAACCAGTATTATTCTCAATCCAAACTTCCTGTCTTGGAAAATCCATTCCAATAAAAATAATATCTGGGTTTGTTTTGCGGATTGCTTCTTTTACCATTAGTTCGCGTGCATCATTTAAATGTCCCGAATGTCTACCCACAATTCGAATTTCAGGGAAGTGGCGGATAAGGTTAAAAAAAAGTCTCTCAATAATATCTTCTTTGCTACCTAGAAAAAAAAGTGTGAGTTCTTTTTTTTCGGAATAGCGGATTAAATCCATCATAAGGCTAATAACTGATACCCGCTCTTTGAGTTTAAAACCTAGTTGGCTGGCTGCCCATTCTAAACCACCACCTTCTGAGATTACAAGACTTGCTTTTCTTGCTATTCGATTGAGATTTTTTCCCGGTCTCATGGACATGAGGCGAATTGGATCAATGAATAAAATATGATGGAAAGATTCTTTTTTCTTGTGAAAGTCTAGAATATTTGCAATAGCTTCATCGCGAGTGAGGTTATCAATTTCAACACCGAGTATAGAAATTTTATCTCTTTGAGAGATATCTATATTTTGGTATTCTAGGACATAATCTCTTTCCTCTTTAGATGAGTTATGTGTAATTTCTTTTGGGTCTTTCATACTGATTGGGATTATCTAACAGGCTTAGGATGATTCCTTATAAAGTCAACAATCTTTACTAGACTTTTTTCATTTGCCATCATGCTAATGGATGCAGGTAAAATCTTTCCAAATCCAAAGAGAGATTTAAAGTTTTCTAAGCTGATTCCTCCAATTGGAACGATAGGAATTTTTGTTATTTGAATGGCTTTCTCTAAAATTTCTATTCCTAGTGTCGGATTTGTAGTTTGCTTTGTTGAGGTTTCAAAGATAGGACCGAATCCAGAATAATCCCATAGATTTACATCCAAACTTTTTAAATCTTCTATACTATGAGAAGAAGTTCCTTTAAAAATATTTCTAGCATTTTGAATTTTCTTTTGGTCTTGCTCTGTTAAAGAGGCAAAATCCTCTTTGCCAATATGGATTCCAAATGCATTTGCTTCTATTCCAAATTCCCAAAAATCGTTCACGATGATTTTACAGTTTGGAAAAGAAAGAACCAAATCCGAATACAAAATTTTATATTCTAAAGTAGATAAGGATTTTGCACGCAACTGGAAAAAGGAAATGCAGTCTGTGTATTTTTCCCAAACTTGAATTAGGCTATCTATGGGAATCTTTTGTGCTTTGCAAAAATCGAAATCCAGTATTGGGTAGAGCTTTGCATTATTAAAAATATTGTGCTTACTGTCCAGACTCAGCCTCCACCAACAAACTTGATGATTTCGATTTTGTCATCTTTGCTTAAAGGGGTTTCTGACCATTTCTCTCTATCTAAAATTTCTCCGTTCCACTCAATTGCGATTGTTGCCGGATTTATTTTTAAAGCGATTAAATACTCAGTAATCGTTTGCCCTGTAGCGAGTTCGACTTGTTTGCCATTTACTTTCATAAACATCCTCTATTTTGATAATTGACATCTTGTATAATATTTAAAATATGAAACTATGAATCGATTCGTCAAATTTTTATTTATTTTATTCATCCCATTTTTACTAATCAACTGTCCGACGCACAAAGACAATACCCTTAGAAACGGGTTAGCAGCATATATGCTTAGTTGTACCGGTGGTTCCGTAAGTGCATGTAATTCCAGTTGCACTAGCTATTGTGGGGTTCCCGACGGAGCTGTTGTGACGTCTGACAAAGTGAGTTGTGTAAATACTTGTCAAGCAAGTTGTTCTTCTAATTGTAATTTAAGCACTACCTTACTTTTATTTTTGGCGAATCATCCGGTTAAAAAATAGCACTTAATCAATGATTTCAATTTTTTATTCGAATGTTTAATTTAGGCAAAGGGTATAAATCTTTGAAATCATTTTCTTTTTTCTTATTTTTTTTTCTAGTATTTAATCTATCGAGTTGCAACAATAATAAAAAGAATAATAATAAACAACTTTTATTGCTCGGCGGCTTATTGTATTTAAACTCTCAAAATAAGGTAACGGATTTTAATTGTAATACTGCACCATCTCCCAAAAGCTTCGCAGAATTCAAAACTGCTATTGATTCTTATAATACATCATCTTTTAAATGCAGTGAATGTCACGGAGTAAATACGGCTCAATCTAATTTCATTATTACAAACTTTAGTTCTGTGAGCGAGCGGGTAAATGCTAGTAGCCCTGATTCAAGTGTTTTGTATTTTAAAGTCAAACCTGGTGGAACAATGAATGCATATTCAAATGCAAATGTAAGACAGACTATTTACTGCTGGATTGCAAATGGGGCTAATCCTTAATATCTGCCACGGAACCATAAAGACATTGAGTTTAATTTAACGTCATAACTTTGTTCGCGGCAGATTTTTGAGAGTGTTACTCTTCAACGATAGTAATTGTTTCCATTATAACTTTATCAACAGGCATATCTTGAAATCCTGTTTTTACGTCAGAAATTTTCATAACTAAATCAGAGCCCTCAATTACGTGACCGAATACGGCATGTTTATTATCTAAATAACCATTATCTCTAACGTTTATAAAAAACTGAGAACCACCAGTATTCGGACCGGCATTAGCCATAGAGATAGTGAGCTTTTCATTTTTTAAATCAGGGTGAAATTCATCTTTAATCTTGTAACCAGGACCGCCTGTTCCATTACCTTTAGGACATCCACCTTGGATCATAAAGTTTTTTATAATTCTATGGAAAATAAGTCCGTTGTAAAAACCATCTTTTGCAAGCTTAATGAAATTACCCGCTGTGATAGGAGCCTTGTCTACTGCTAGCTCAAGTGTAAAACTTCCTTGATTGGTTTTGAAAATTGCTTTTGTCATTTTAACCTCAGTAGATTCCAAAAATTAAAAACTAGGCATTGGTTCAAGGAAAATAAATCTAGGGCAAAAACATCAACTTAAAACTTCATTGTCAGAAAAGGCTTTCCCGTTAATTTGACGATTGAAATGAAGAAGGAATTTTCCCCTAAAAAAATCGTGCTCGCGTATTCTGGGGGCTTGGACACTTCGGTGATTCTTGCCTGGTTAAAAGATACTTATGGTTGTGAGGTCGTTGCATTTTGCGCCGATGTAGGTCAAAAAGAAGAGCTGACTGGTCTAGAAGAAAAAGGCATTAAAACCGGAGCATCAAAAGTTTATATTAAAGACTTACGTTTAGAATTTGCTCGAGATTTTATTTATCCCGCGATTCAAGGCTCTGCTATTTATGAAATGCGTTGTCTTCTCGGAACGTCACTCGCTAGACCAATCATTGCCAAGGCAATGGTAGAAGTTGCGTTAGCCGAAAAGGCAGATGCATTTTCACACGGTGCTACGGGTAAAGGCAATGACCAAGTTCGATTT
>JANYCR010000368.1 GCA_025360185.1 Leptospiraceae bacterium
GTGTATGCCGCCCACCGCTCTGATGGAGCGGTCTAGCAAGCCTCGGTTTCTCCGCTGATTCCACCCATCACTTTCGTTCACCAACAGCCAAGCTATCTGGAAATTCAAAGTTGTATTGATTAAATTTTTAGGAGTAAACCCTTACTTTTGCCTGACGGGCAAAAGCCTCTAGCAACTTTTCCTTCCGTTGATGACTAACGGAAAAGTTGGAAATCCACCCTTTCTTCTGATGGAAGAAACCGTAGCCGCGGTTTCACGCCTGATGGCTTCAGAAACCTTGCTCCCCCTGCTGGGCTCGAACCAGCGACCCATTGATTAACATATTCGAGCGACTAAGCGAGAATGGGATTGAGCCATGCTATCTTTACAGCATGAGCGAAATGGGAGGACTAATTGTAAAAGTTGGGAACAGGGGAAGATTTGTTTTGTTGGGTGAGTTGTTTTAAGGAGAGTTTTTCTGTGGAGAATAGGTGTTCAGGGATTTTTTAGTGTATGCCGCCCCCCACTCTGATGGAGCGGTCTAGCAAGCCTCGGTTTCTCCGCTGATGCTCTCGAAACCTCGCTCCCCCTGCTGGGCTCGAACCAGCGACCCATTGATTAACAGTCAATTGCTCTACCGGCTGAGCTAAAGGGGATTATCACGGTTTTGATGTCAGCTTTTTGGATATGTAAAAAAGAGCAAGGAGATTTTGACATAAAAAAGGTATTTTTACAAATAAAAAAATTGTAAAAATGCAAAAAAAACATCTATTAGGAAAAAAAATGACAGAAATTTTTTTAGAATCATGCAGTGTGACATAACACGACTATTGCAATTCGGAGACAAATTTATCTATGAAAATTAATCGCTATTTTACACAGGGCTCAGAATCCCAATACCCGGGAATCGAGTGGGCAAAAAAGAATTCCAAAATCACAAACTCTGACGGTTCTTCCGTTTTTGAAGCAAATGACATCCAAGTTCCTTCCGGTTGGTCACAAGTTGCTACTGATATTTTAGCTCAAAAATACTTCCGCCGTAAAGGTATTCCTAAGTATTTGCGTAAAGTAGAGGAGCCTGGAATTCCTGAATGGCTCCAAAGATCTGTCCCTGATAGCGATAAACTCAATTCTCTCAATCCCGAAGATAGATACTATGGCGAAAATGATGCTAGACAAGTATTTCACCGCCTGGCTGGTTGTTGGACCTATTGGGGTTTCAAATATGGATATTTCTCCAACGAAGAAAGCGCTCGTGTTTTTTATGAAGAAACAACCTTCATGCTCGGCTCTCAAATGGCAGCTCCCAATTCTCCTCAGTGGTTTAATACAGGTCTTCATTGGGCATATGGAATCGACGGAACTTCGCAGGGTCATTATTATGTAGATCCTAAATCCGGCGTTCTTACCAAATCTTCTTCTTCTTATGAACACCCGCAACCACATGCCTGCTTTATTCAAAGTGTTAATGATGACCTCGTCAATGAAGGTGGAATCATGGACCTCTGGGTGCGTGAAGCTCGTCTTTTTAAATACGGCTCTGGAACTGGAACGAACTTCTCTAATATTCGCGGGGAAAACGAGTCATTATCCGGTGGTGGAAAAAGCTCTGGCTTAATGAGCTTTTTAAAGATAGGCGATAGAGCAGCTGGTGCAATTAAATCCGGTGGAACTACTCGCCGTGCGGCTAAGATGGTTTGTCTTGATATGGATCACCCTGATATCGAAGAATTCATTGATTGGAAAGTCAACGAAGAACAAAAAGTAGCCGCTCTCGTTACTGGTTCAATTCATAACAATCGCGCTCTCAATAAAGTCATGAAAGCCTGCCATGAGTTTGAAACAACTACTGAATCAGATAAATTTGATCCTACTAAAAATCCAAATCTCAAAAAAGCAATCATCGAGGCTAAGAAAGTTTTCTGTCCAGATAATTATATCAAACGTGTCATTGATCTTGCTAAGCAAGGTGCAAAAGAAATTCTTTTCGAAGAACTTACTACCGATTGGCAATCTGAGGCTTACAACACAGTATCCGGTCAAAATAGCAATAACTCTGTTCGTATCTCTAATCAATTCATGGATGCCGTTGAAAAAGATATCGATTGGAATTTATACAATAGAACTGAAATAGAAAAAGCGGTTAAACTAAACCGTGCGGCTAAACCATCTAAGACTCTTAGAGCCCGTGACTTATGGGAAAAAATTGCTAATGCTGCCTGGTCTTCTGCTGATCCGGGAACACAGTATCATACAACCATTAACGAGTGGCATACCTGTCCGGAAGACGGACCCATTAATGCATCGAATCCTTGCTCTGAATATATGTTTTTAGATAACACTGCTTGTAACCTTGCTTCCGCTAATTTACAAAAATTTCTAAAAGCAGACGGAACCTTTGATGTAGATGCATTTCGTCACCTCTGTCATATATGGACTATTATCCTCGAAATCTCTGTGACTATGGCGCAATTCCCATCTAAAGAAATTGCAGAGCTTTCTTATAAGTTTAGAACTCTCGGTTTGGGCTACGCGAACTTAGGCTCTATTTTAATGATCATGGGAATTCCTTACGACTCCAAAGAAGCGTTAGGCGTAACCGGTGCAATTTCTTCTATCATGCATATGACTGCCTATAAAACTTCTGCTCTGATGGCAAGTGAATTAGGTGCCTTTGCTGGATACGAAAAAAACCGTGAGCACATGCTTCGTGTTATCCGTAATCACCGTCGTGCTGCTTATAATTCTCCGTCTGAGGATTACGAGGGATTAACCATTAAGCCTATCGGAATTGATTCTTCTAATTGCCCGGCTTATTTGTTAAATGCTGCAAAAGAAGATTCGGATGCTGCTTTAGAGTTAGGAGAAAAATTCGGTTACCGCAACGCGCAGGTAACAGTGATTGCCCCTACTGGAACAATCGGTCTTGTAATGGATTGTGATACTACTGGAATTGAACCTGACTTTGCCCTTGTGAAATACAAGAAATTAGCCGGTGGTGGTTACTTTAAAATCATCAACCAATCCGTTCCTCCTGCGTTGAAAAAACTTGGCTATTCTGCTTCGGAAATTGAAGCGATTGTGAACTATTGTAAAGGCTACGCAACATTTAACGGTGCTCCTTACATCAACACCCAATCTCTAAAAGAAAAAGGATTTACAGATGAAATTCTACAAAAACTAGAAAGAGATTTAGCTGCTGCTTTTGATATTAACTTCGTATTTAATAAGTATGTTCTAGGAGAAGAGTTTTTCTCTAAGACCTTAAAACTTTCTAAAGAAACCTATGATGTGCCAACTTTCAATTTGCTCGAGCACTTAGGTTTTAACAAAGAAGAAATTCGCAAAGCAAATGATTATGTTTGCGGAACCATGACTGTCGAAAATGCTCCATTCTTAAAAGAGAAAGATCTTCCTGTCTTTGATTGCGCTAATAAATGTGGTCGTTACGGCAAACGTTTCTTATCCTACCAATCTCATATTCGCACAATGGCAGCTGCTCAACCATTTATCTCGGGGGCTATTTCTAAGACAATCAACCTTCCTGAAGAAGCAACTCTTGAAGATGTAAAAGATGCATATCTAATTTCCTGGAAAATGATGGTTAAGGCAAATGCATTATACCGCGATGGTTCTAAACTTTCGCAACCACTCAATTCTGTATCGGAAATGCTTCACTTCACGGAAGAAGAGTCTGTTGAGGATAAACAAGAGAAACCGGCAGTGATTAAAACTGCTGAAAAAATCGTTCTCAAGTATATTTCCCAAAGAAGAAAACTTCCTTCTCGTCGTGCCGGATACACTCAAAAGGCTACTGTTGGTAGTCATAAGGTTTATCTTAGAACCGGTGAATATGAAGACGGGCAACTTGGAGAAATATTTATCGACATGCATAAAGAGGGCGCGGCATTTCGTAGCTTAATGAATGCGTTTGCTATTTCTGTTTCTCTGGGATTACAACATGGTGTTCCTTTGGAAGAGTTTGTAGAAGCGTTTACTTTCTTCAAGTTTGAGCCAAATGGAATGGTAAATGGAAATCAGCACATTAAGATGAGCACCTCTGTGATTGATTATATTTTCCGTGAATTAGCGATTACCTACCTGGGGCGTTATGATCTTGGTCAAGTTGTTTCGGATGAAGAACTTCGCGGTGATGAAGTGGGTAAGTCCGGGAGGTTGGATTCGGAGACTTCGGAAGCATTGAATGATGTTCTAGAGCCTAGGATTTCTCACAATGGAGTTAAACCTAGTTCGGTTGGAATTAAACCTTTCCCAATTTCTTTATCCGATGTAATTTCGAAGAATGAGGCAAATGCTTCTAAGAAAAATGGCGGTATAGCTATATTAGATGCTGCAGGACAAAGAGAGAGAGCTAAGATTCAAGGATACACGGGAGACTCTTGTGTAGAATGCGGTTCATTTCAGATGGTCAGGAATGGTTCTTGCTTGAAATGTAATTCATGTGGAACAACCACTGGTTGTAGTTGAAACAAGTTTACGAAATTTCAATGAGTGTTAGAGTATTTTTACTTTTTTTAACGGTGTTACTAGTTTTAGCTTGTAATAAGCGTCTCATTAGAAAAGATGATTTGACACTCATTAACGAGCACTATGCGCAAAATACGTATTATGTGAAAGAAACCCTTGTGCTAGATAACAAGGAAGTGATTAAAAAGGATACTTCTGTAAAAATATGGATTGAATCAACTGCATCCATTTTGAAAGTCAAGTGTTACAACAGCAATGAAGAGCGTGAAAGTGCTGTAGGTAAGATGGTAGCATATATCATCAACGAAGACTTTAAAGCAAAACAGTTTACGGTAGAGTATTTGGACCAGTTGATAGCTGAAAAGCTAGTATATTACGATGCAAAGGACTTAAGTAAAAATAAAAAGGCAAAAAAATAGGGATTTTGCTTGACTAATTTTCAATACTTATACGATACAATAAACAGATGCTGATACAATTCTGGATTTTAATAGTTTTTGCGATTACGGTAATTTTTACCTCAGTCGCCTTCGCGAGCCCATTTGATTCTTTCGAAAATGAATTAAAGGAATATATTGACTCTGAGTCTGGTCAATATTATGAAGGGGAAGACTCACAAATCAAAGAACTTTTTTCACCTGATGAAGAAAATTCTGAAGAAGCTACTAAAACTGTGGGGACTTATTCCAGAGTATCATCGAATTACAAGCTTCCCTCACATATTCAGATTGCCCGCGTAATCTCAACTACAGTTATCAAGCCAACTACAACAGTAGTCGGTGGCTACAAGGTTAAATCCAAAGATACTTTAAGCACAATTGCAAGACGCTATAAAATGAAAGTTGACCAAATTAAGAAATTAAACGGTCTTAAAGGCGACTTAATTCGTATTGGACAAGTTCTCAGAATCAATAGCACTAAAACGACTACTTCTACCATGGCAGGCGGAACTATCTACAAAATGAAAGTATTTGCTTTACCAGTTCTTACAGGTAAGGTTACTTCTCGTTTTGGATATAGACGTGATCCTTTTAATCCAAGTGTTCGCAATTACCATTCAGGTTTAGATTTATCTGCTCCTGTAGGCACTCCTGTCATTGCATCAGCAGAGGGTGTTGTCGAGTTTAAAGGTAGGAATGGTGGATACGGAAATACTGTTATTATTCGTCACAAAGGTGGTTATAAGACCATTTACGCACATTGCTCTACAACCGTTGTAGAAGTAGGGGATTTCGTAAAGATGGGTAAGGTAATCGGATCTGTAGGTCGTACTGGCACAGCAACGGGCGCGCATCTGCATTTTGAAGTAATTTACAAGGGTAAACTCATTGATCCAGAAAAGGCTCTTCGTAAAATCGAAATTGTAACTACT
Organism: Leptospiraceae bacterium; assembly: GCA_025360185.1. Classification (GTDB taxonomy): domain Bacteria; phylum Spirochaetota; class Leptospiria; order Leptospirales; family Leptospiraceae; genus UBA2033. The sequence continues at coordinate 5,840 of JANYCR010000368.1, forward strand.
AAGCCTGGAACAACTCTAGCAAATAAATCTTAATTTTTTATTTAGGATTGCTTAGAAAAAAGCCCATGCTGGAAGGTATGGGCTTTTTTATTACTTTGCTTCGACATATTCGATAGACTCAGTGCAAGCTCCGCTCAGCAAGCAGCGACAGAACTAGGCCCAATCAACTAGGGATTCTCTAAAGAAATTCCCTTTCGTTGAAATTAGATTTTTTACAAGATATGGATTGCCAGCAAGAATTCCTTCATGCTTAGGTATCTGAGAATTAAACTTTATTTCTACTTGGTTTTTTAAATCGACTACAATTCCACCAGAGGCAATAATTAGCGCTATGCCAGCACAAATATCCCATTCACTCTTAGGTTTCAACGAGATGCTTAGGTCTGCCTTATTAGCAGCTGTAAGTGCAAGCTTATAAGCAATAGAGCCAACAGGTTTTAATTCAAAATTTTCCTTCCAGTAGGGGTTTTCATCAAATAGTTTGTATTTATAAAATTCAGACCTAGAAACATAGGCGGAGGGCTTTTCGATTTTTTCTTTGAATTGAATCGGCTTTAAATCAATTGATAAAATATCGAAATCTAGGTTTTCTCCAATAATATCATATGATATCCCAATTCCAACGATTCCACTAATAAGCTCTCTAGTTATTGGGTTAAATATAATACCAATAACTGGTTTTCCATCCACCGCTAAGCCAAGACTAATAGAAAATTCGGGATTTTTTTGCACAAATTCTCTCGTTCCATCAATTGGATCTAGAATCCAAACTCGGTTCTTTTTAAGCCGATCTGTATTATCAATGACTTCCTCTGATAATATCCCATCTTCGGGAAAAGAGACTTTGATATGGCTAATTATTTCTTGATTTGCTTGTAAATCTGCTTCGGTTAGAGGGTCATCTTTTGATTTCCAGCTCACTTCGAAACTGGAATCGTAAATGCGTCTAACTATCTTTCCGGCTGAGAGGACAGAAGAGATAGCTAGTTTAAATTCGGGAGAATCCTTCTGAAACAAGTTTAAGGATTTGTTCCAATTGGCTTATTAGGTCCTTTTGAATCAGGTCCCTTTGGTTGCTCAGTCGCGCCAGTAGAAGCAGTTTCCTTATCCTGGTCAGTAAGCTTTATATACATCTTTTCGTCTGCTGGGAGTTGTAGATATACTTCAGGGTCTACAGCAAAGTTATAATAAATATAATAGTCTTTGTATGTTAGATAGTAATTAAATGTACCTTTTTCTTGTTCAAACTTGATAGCATCTGGTTTTAAATCTTTAATTCTAGATTGATAATCAGGGAATTTCTTATGCATCGTATACTTGATTGCATTTGTAAGATTTTTTTCTAAGGTTTTCTTTCTGTATTCTTTAGAAATTTTTCTGTTCTTTGTATATTCTTCTGTTTTTGCAAATTCATCAATTACTTTTGAGTTCTCTTGTTGAATCCTATCTGCCGCAATTAGACCTGATGTTAATAGAAATGCAATAAGAATTGTAGATAAAAATGGTTTCATGATTAGTTCACCTATATTAGATTTTGGTACCATTATCGGAATCTATTTTTAAAAAGAAATACTTATTTATGGCATTTTCCAAAAAGAACTAATTCACTTTCTCTAAAACCGTATAAGCTAATAGAAAACTCTTTTGTGAGTAGCCGAAAGAAATTTTTACCTTTAGATTGTCCCCATTGCCGGAGATTTCTGCAATTTTGCCAATGCCGTAGTCTTTGTGTTTTACTTTATCGCCAACAGAAAGATTTTTTTGGTCGGCAGTAGTGATGCTTCTTTTTTTATTATCGAGAGCGACATTTTCTTTTCTATCGCCAGCTTTGGGCGAATAACTAGGTGTATACCGCTCTTCAGAAGCTGTTCTCCCGTTTTCAAATAGCTCGTATGGAATTTCTTTTAAGAACCGAGAAGGGATTCTATCTTCTACATTTCCATATTTTCGAGTGAATGAGGCGTGACTAATAAAAAGTTTTGTCTTTGCGCGGGTAATGGCAACATAACAAAGTCTCCTCTCTTCTTCGATTTCACTTTCTGATTCCATAGACATTCGATGAGGAAATGTCCCTTCTTCCATTCCGGTAAGAAATACATAATCAAACTCGAGCCCTTTAGAATTATGAACTGTCATCAGAGTCACATAGTCTGATAATTCTTTTGTATTCTCTTCACTTGTTAGAAGTACAATGTCTCCTAAGTATTCGGAGAGACTTGGATTTTCTGTGTTCTCTTCGTATTCTTTAATTGCAGTTACGAACTGTTCAATATTCTCTAGGCGATCACTCGATTCAAGAGAATCCTCATTTTTATAGTGTTCATGAATTCCCATTGTCTCTAGAAGCTGTAAAACTATTTTAGAAGGATTTTCATTTGCCTTTTGCATATCAATTAAATCCTGAAATTTATTGTACAATTCTTTCATCTTCTTGAAAGTGCCTTTTCGAATATCAGGAATTTCTATATTGAGAGCGTCTAATACGGATATGCTGCGACTGAGGGCAAATGCTTTTACTTTTTCAAGTGTGGTGTCGCCGATTCCGCGGGGAGGAGAGTTAATAACTCGCAAAAGTGAAATGTCGTCTCCCGGATTTACGATTACGGACAAGTAGGCGATGATGTCTTTTATTTCTAGACGATCAAAGAATCTAAATCCGCCGAAAATTTTATACGGAATTGAAGATGATCTTAAAGCCTCTTCAAAGTAGCGAGACTGTGCATTGGTTCTATAGAATATTACAAACTTAGTATAAGATTTTTCGTCTCTATAAAGCTTTTGAATTTGTTTAATGATTGCATTTGCTTCTTCGTGCTCGCTATAAAACTGGGTTAAAGTAATCTTATCCCCTGGAGGTTTACTGGAGAAGATATTCTTACTTTTGCGCTCTGAATTATTTTTGATTAAATTACTTGCTGCTTCAATTATATTGGCAAACGAGCGATAGTTTTCTTCTAGCTTGACTGTAAATGTATCTACAAAATCTTTTTCGAAATCGAGAATATTTCGAATATCCGCTCCACGCCAGGAATAAATAGATTGGTCATCATCTCCGACTACGCAAATATTTTTATGATGTCCCGCCAGAAGTTTTGTAAGCTCGTATTGGATTTTATTTGTATCCTGGTATTCATCAATCATAATGTATTTCCAGAGAATATTATAGCGCTCGATAACAGGTGGATGATTTTTAAATAGTAGAACTGTTTTCAAAATCAAATCTCCAAAATCAACTGCATTGTTTTGCTTCTTACGCTCTTCGTACTTTTTATATATTAGCCTTACATTTTCTAAATAGAAATCTTTTCGCAGGTCAGATCCAAACTCGTCGGGCAATATCATAGAGTCCTTTGCATGACTGATTCTATTTGCGATTTGAGAAGGGGCAAATAATTTTATATCAAGCCCCATGCCCTTGATAATTTCTTTAATCAATGCTTCTTGCAGTGAGGTATCGTAAACAGTAAAGCCGGATTTTAATTCAACCGTATCCGCATTTGAACGAAGAAGAGTAAGACAAAGCGAGTGGAAGGTCTTGATCGAGATGCCATGATAGGAGTTCGGGATTAGACTGATTACCCGCTCTTTCATTTCGGCGGCTGCTTTATTCGTAAACGTAAGTGCGCAAATATTATAAGGCGATATACCTTTATTTATAATTAAGTGAGCAATCCTATGTGTGATTACTCTCGTTTTGCCGGAACCTGCGCCTGCAAGGATTAGAACAGGACCTTCAGTTTGCAATACAGCTTTTCTTTGTTCTTCGTTTAATTTTTCTAGAAGTGGATATTCCATTTTTTTAAAATCGAATGTCTCCTATCCCAAATACAAACTGGAAATTCTTACTATCGCTATACGTACTAAAAGGATGATCTGGAACTCCGGTATAACGAAGCTTTTGCGCCATGTAAAGTCTGAGTGGTAAAACTGGAATTTGAATTCTAAGACCAAATCCCCACGAATATCGAAATCGGTCTAACGCAAGATTATCCCCACTGAGTACGAGTCTCCCAGGTTTATTTAATTCAAGTGGACTCTCAGCCAGTGGCTTTAAACTGAAAGGATCATAATGCTCTCTAAAATAAATATTCAGAGCCTGATCTGAATTAGAATTCCATCTTTGATTTTGAACTAGCTGATCGTAGGCTTGTGCATCGGCTCTTCTTGTTCCTGACCATTTGCTTACATCTTCATACATTGCACCTGAATCAAAGAATAAAACTAACCATAATAAAGATGGCTCTATCGGGAAACGTAGCTCTGAGCTAAATAGAACGCGGTGGTTCGCACCGTTTTGCCATTCACGCGGATAATGGTTATCTTGAAAAAACCAACCGCGTAATGACTCGTAGCCCCCGATGAATTGTAAATCTTGCTGTAAGATATAAGGATTTCTTTGCCTGTCTGATTCGCGAACCAACGCACCCGGGCGATTGTATTTGGGGACTCGCTCGAAAGTAAAGACACTGGAAGTTCTAAACTCTTGCACAACCTTCCAACGTCGTAATGTGTTGGAACGAATGAGTCCTCCAAGTGTATAATCAAACCAACTATGATAAAATTCCATTACAGGATTAAATTGGTCGAAATGGCTTTGTCCGCCAAGGATTTGGCCCGTATTTGAAACAGAAAAATATGTATTGAATCCATTCGTCGCATTAAAGATATTATCCCGCGAGTCATAACCCATTCCATTTGTGACCTGCGATCTAAATTGCCAGCCTCTATCTTGTTGGGCTCGAATAGAATCATCCACAAGAGAAGTTGCATTATTTGATCTAAAAAAACTTGGCGAATAACGATGAAAATGCGTCCAGTTCGATAGTGTTCCATTAAACGAGAGTCTATGCCCTAGACCTACAGAAAATCCAACACCTGAGGTTTCATAAGAGGCTCTTTCTTTTATCGACTGTGTCTGTGTATCGGTAATAGATGCAGCGCCAACGTTGATTATCCGCGAAGAATAAAACATACTGAGCGTTAGTGACCATGGCTTATCGTAAATCCAGGGCTCTGTCCATGACAATTGAAAGAATTTACGAAGTGGACCAAACTCAATACGACCGGAAACTTTTTGACCTGTTCCATTCAGGTTATTTTCTCCAAGCTCTGTAAAAATAGAAAAGCCGGATATTGTCCCGTAACCCCCGCCCATAGAAATTGTTCCAGTTGGTTGCTCGACTAAGTCGATGATTAAATTCATCTTAGTCTCACTTGATCCTGGTCTAGTATTAAAGTTTACTTCTTTAAAATACCCGAGGTTAAAAATTCTTTCTCTAGAACGGTTGACGAGCGCAGAATTAAAAAGCTCTCCTGGTTTAATTAAAAGTTCTCTTCGAATAACTTTATCTAAAGTTTTTTTATTTCCTTTGATTACAATATTTTCAATGTAGGCAAGGAAGTTTTCGCGAATGGTAAAGTCTACATGTTCAAATTTTCTACCTGCATAGGTAGGATTTTTTGTTAATAATTTACGAAGCTTTTTTATATTGAGTTTTTTATTTTCTTCGTCACATGCATTTTTATCTGCGAAGCCAACGCAGTTTTCATAGGTCAAAAGATTTTCATGAGTAAGTTCAATATTTTTCCGTTTGGGCATAACTTGCACATACAAATACCCTTTGCTGCTATAAAGTTCGTTAATTAAGCCTTTATCGCGTTGGAATTTTCCTTCATCAAAAATATCCCCGATATCATCATTTGAAAATTCAAAAAGTTTTTCTAGTTCTTTAATTGTATAAATTGGTTTTAGATTTTCTTTTTGGGTCCCCTCTGGATTATTCTCTTTGTTTAAGAACATCGCATTTCCCTTTTCATCTAAGGTATAATCATGCTTTGCCTCATATCCATTGAAATAATAAATATCACCTTCTTTAATCTTGTAGTTAACAATGATTACCCGTCTATCTTTGAGCTTTGCATTTTCCCATCTGATTTCCCAATTTGTTCCTTCTGGAACTAAATCGGCGTCCAAATATCCTTTCGATTTTAGATACCCAACGATTTTTTGTTTATCCGCTTCAAAAGACGCTTCTTTAAAATGTCCGCTTTCAATAAGCCCGGACTCTTTTAAATCAAGAAACCCAATGATTTCACCCGGGTCGACTGCCTTTGTTCCAATGATGTTAATCTTCGATACTGGAATTTCATCACCTTCATCGATGATAAATTTTACTTTTACTAAATTTGTCTTGGGATTAATTTTTCCCATCTCGAATTTTACATAAGCGTGGAAAAATCCTTCATCACGGTATTTTTTTAGAATCACTTCACGGGTAGAGTTTACTTTTTCAGGAGTAATTACTTCATTTTCTTTAATGGGCATCTTATCGCGGAGATCGGAAGGAAACACTTCGTCAGCACCAACGAATTCTATTTCTTCTACTCGAGGTCTTTCTTTTAATTCGAATATTACAATCACTCCGGTTGGAGTAGTGTCTGCTTTAATATCGATATTATAAAAATAGCCTGTGGCGAATAACGCTTTTAAATCGTTATTTAAAAGTTTTTCAGTAAGGATCATTCCCTTACGCATTTCTATAAAAGATAAAATATCATCTTTACTCGTATTTTGATTACCGGTAAATTTTATTTCAGAAATAACTTTTCCGATGTGAAGGGAGCGTTCTGAGAAAAGTTTACCATTACCCCCCATTGCAATGACGGTTGCTAGGAAGATAACAGTGAGAAGTTTAAATACAGTTTTTACTTTCAAATGCAGTTATATTATTGCTCATCATTGGCAGCCGGACTTGGGCTTCCCGAGTTAGTGCCCTTTACCATTGCCAGATTAAATCTTGTAACGCCGGCGGCGTTAACTTCATCTATGACTTTTACGACTGTTTGGTAGTTTGCCCCACTATCCCCGCGAATGATGACTTTATTTTTTTTAGGGTCACGTCCTTTTTTTGGACCTAAGAAGGAAATGATTTTATCTTTTAGTTTATCGAGAGGAACCGGCTCTGGATCTCGGTCTAATAACACTTTGCCGTCTTTATTTACTGTAATAATTAGTTCATCTTGATTTTTTTCTTTTGCGGAACTTGTAGAAGAACGGGGAAGTTCAATTTTTATACTGGTTCCCTTTTCTAGCGTGGCATTGATTAAAAAATAAATTACGATGAAGGATACAACATCTATTAGAGAAGTTATATCAATTCGATCGAATGTTTTCATCGTCCTTCTAAATTTCATATCTTCTCTCTGTGAAATACTTGTATAAATTGATCGGAAACATTTTCCATCTCAGCAATTTTTTCTTCTTTCTTACGAACTAAATAGTTATAAAAAATATAAGCGGGAATCGATACAGATAAACCCATTGCAGTTGTAATAAGCGCCTCGCTAATACCAACCTCAGCGCCTTTAGTTCCAGCACCCTCTGCAAAGGAACGAATCATCCCGACTACTGTCCCGAGTACTCCTAAGAGTGGACCGATAGTTGCGATTGTTCCGAGCCCAGTGAGATACTTTTCCATTTTAAAAATCTGCCTGTATCCTTCTGATTTCATTTCGTCTTCGTAATACTTGGATTCGCGTCTTTTGTATTCGATTCCGGTTTGTAAAATTGCAGTTGTTGGACCTTTGCTGCAAGTAGCAAGGTAGTCTTTTGCATCATCCCATTTCTTTTCGATGAGAAGATCTTTCACTCTTCTAAAATCTTCAGGGCTAATGGATCTTAACTTCCAAAAATAAACTGACCTTTCGATGATGATAGTAAAGGCAACAATAGAAACAATGATAATTACGATTGGAATTGTTTCAGGGGGGATGGCTGCAATGATTGAGTTTGATTTACCTAGGTGGAACATTTATGACTGCTCTTTATTCATGATTTAAAAGTAAAGTATTCAGAGGTTGTTTTACTGCCAAACACTTTATTGGTTTTTTAGCTTCGCATAGATTTCATTTGCCAAATCAGGCCTATCTGTTATTAGACCGTCAATTCCAAGTTTTATCAAATTTTCCATTTCTTTTGGATCATTGACTGTCCAGGGGAAAATTTTGTATCCTAGGTCTTGGTATTTCTTAACATATTCTGCATCTACCATATCCTTTCTGGGAGCCAGGATATCTGGTTCGGCTTTCCCATTTAACAGTAGGTTTCTTAGGACATATTTGGTAAGCCAGCCCAATTCTTTTACATCATCAAAAGAGGAATAGAGTTGTCCACGTAATACTTCAGGATTGGTTGTTTTGATTGTTTCTAGGACAAAAGGGTTAAAGCTAGTAACAAAAACTTGTTTTTCCATCTTCTTTTCAGCTAAAAGCTTTGCTACAGCCGCTCCAATTTTCTGCGCTTCTTCTTTTGGTGCTTGGGCTTTGATTTCGATATCTACAAGTGTTTTGCCGCCAAATTCAGTTAAAACTTCCTCTAGAGTAGGAATTTTCTCTCCTTTAAATTTGGGCTCGGAGAGTTTTCCCGCATCAAGCTGTTTTAATTCAGCCAGAGTGAGTGTATCTACCATTCCTTTACCATTTGTGGTTCTGTCTACATCGGAGTCATGGATAACAACTAGCTCACCGGATTTGGCAAACATAGTATCTAGCTCGAAAGCAGAATTATTTTTAGCAGCAAATCGAAAGGAGGATAGAGTATTTTCGGGAGCGATAGAGTTGTCCCCTGTTCCACGATGACCGATAACGAGGAATTTTTGCGGAATCACTAGTTTGACTTTGTCTGCTCTTGGATTATGACTAGCGCATGCTGTGTAAGTAAAAAATAAAATTGGTATGAGAAGGTTTAATAAAACTTGCTTTTTATTCATGATAATCTCTTTTAGTTAGGTTTTCTTTTCTTTAAATAAACATCTACATTATTTGTCTTTCCTAATTTCTTTCTGCTCAAATTATTGTATTGGTGAATTTTTTTACTCCGAGACTAAAAAAAGAATGAAAAGAGATTATATTTTAATTATTGGTGGACTTGTTCCATTATTATTTTCCATTTTTGTTTTGAATTATTTTTTTAAAGATGACCGAAAAGAATTATTTGAATCAGCAAAATTACTCGAAAAGAACACAGTTGTCAATTTAGCAATAGGGGACTTTGTAAAATTTTCAGGTATTCTTTCTGATAAGAATGCAAAGGTAAAAGACGAATACGTATTAGCCGTCAAAGAGGTTTTTAAGAAAGGACAAAATGGAAAACGCTCCGAGTGGATCAAGGAAGAGTTATTCTTGCAACCATTACTGGTCAGCGTTCACGGAATCGAAGATTTTGAAGCTACAGTGGCAAATGACTATTTACCCTGTGGTGATTTTGTGAAAATTTCAGACTCTATTCCTAAGAAGAGTAGGACGCTCGGAATTCTAGCAGGTGTCAGTGTATCCGCCGTTGGAAAAATTACTTCTTTAAACCCATTGAAAATTCAAACTGCACATAGCCTATGCACGGGAACTATTGAAAATTACGAAGACTATTTGAATAAGAAATGGCTTGGCTATTTATTGATTTTGTTTTGCATTGCCATTCCAAGTTTAGGGCTGGTGTATTTAGGGCTTTTTAAAGTTAGAAAAGAATCAACCGCATAAATCTTGGAGAAATAAGAGATATGAAGCAAGGCATTTTAAGTAAAGATGAATTAAAAAAAAAGCTATACGCGGAAGATTTTAAACGAATCACATTGTCTTTTTATCGTTATATTAAAATAGAAAATCCAGAAGAGCTTCAAACTAAGCTTTTAAAAGAATGGGGCGAACTAGGAGTATTCGGTAGAATTTACCTGGCAACTGAAGGGGTTAATGCCCAGTTATGCGTTCCAGAAATAAACTTCGAAAAATTCAAATCTCATCTAGATACAATTTCTTATTTAAAAGATATGCCATTAAAGATTGCAGTCGAAGATGATGGAAAATCTTTTTATCAGCTTATCATAAAAGTAAGACCAAAGATTGTTGCAGATGGTCTTGATGATGCAAGCTTTGATCCTTCTAATGTGGGCAAACATCTATCAGCCGCAGAATTTAATGAAGCTCTAGAAGATCCAAATGTAGTAGTCGTAGATGTAAGAAATCATTATGAAAGTGAAGTAGGCCATTTTGAAAATGCAATTTTACCGGATGCAGACACCTTCAAAGAAGAGCTTCCTATGATTGTAGATTTACTAAAAGACAAGAAAAACAAAAAAGTTCTACTCTACTGCACAGGTGGAATTCGCTGTGAAAAAGCAAGTGCCTATTTAAAACACAAAGGATTTTTAGATGTAAATCAACTCTTCGGTGGAATTATTTCTTATGCGAGAGAAGTCAAAGAGCTAGGTCTTGAGTCAAAGTTCAAAGGAAAAAATTTTGTTTTCGACGCAAGACTAGGAGAGCGAATCAGCGAGGAGATAATCAGTAGTTGCCACCAATGCGGTAAGCCAAGTGATAGACATATTAACTGTGCAAACGATGCCTGTCATCTTTTATTTATTCAATGCGAAGACTGCTCTAAAGAATATGAAAATTGCTGTACAAGAGAATGTCAGGATATTTACCATTTGCCACAAGAAGAGCAGAGACGATTACGTAAACAAAAAGCGCAAACCGGCAATATGCCCGAACACAAATCAAGGTTAAGACCGAAGCTTAAGGAAAGTTTTTTAAAATAACGTATTCAATAACGTCTCATTTTCTTTATTCAAATTACGAAAAGCAATTCCAATACCAGTTGGATCAACTCTAACAATACCAGATTCAAGAGAAAAAGTATTATCCAGATAAGAAAATTCTAAAGTTACTTTTTGATTTGGCTGTAAATCCGAATTCGCATAATCAGCATAAACCCCAGTTGGGCTAATATCCTTAGTCTGAGTTAAAAAATCATTTATCTTAACTGAAATCTGTATCGGATTTCTTTTTTCTCCCCGCCAGCCTCTTGGATACATTTTCATGTAAGGGGCAGAAATATCTTTTCTCAG
>JANYCR010000370.1 GCA_025360185.1 Leptospiraceae bacterium
CACCCGAACGCACGTTTTACTTCTCCACTTAGCCAATGTCCATGCGTAGATTCTGAATACGAGAACCCTAAAGGTGTACCAATTAGCGCAATTATTTTCGGCGGAAGAAGAAGTAGTTTAGTACCGGTTGTATACCAATCGTTTAACTGGAACTTTGGTGTTTATTCTGCTGCGACTATGGGTTCAGAAACTACCGCAGCCGCTGTAGGTGCTGTTGGAAACGTTAGACGCGATCCATTTGCTATGCTTCCATTTATTGGATACCATGCCGCTGATTACTTCAATCATTGGTTAAACTTCGGTCGTAAACTTCCAAACCCACCTAGAATATTTGGCGTAAACTGGTTTCGTAAAAACAAGAACGGTAAATTTGCATGGCCTGGTTACGGGCAAAACATGCGTATCCTCAAATGGGTAGTTGAACGCTCACAGGGAAAAATTTCTGCCGTTGAATCTCCACTCGGTTGGGTTCCTCGTTATGAAGATATTGACTGGCGTGGTATGGATTTCACTAAAGAACAATTCAACGAAGTTATCTCCATCGACCGCGAAGGCTGGAAACAAGAACTTCTTCTCCACGAAGAACTCTTCACCAAACTCTATGATAAAATTCCAAAAGAATTTATCTGGATTCGTGAGCTATTACTCTCCGGTCTCTGGCGTTCTCCAGAGAAATGGGAATTAGCCGACGAGAGGTAAAAACTAATTTACAACTTGGACACGTTCGATACGCCTCAAAAAGATGAGGCTACTCAGTGATCGGACTTTTTAGATGTAAACTAATATAAAGTTCGGTCACTGAGTAGCTTGCTTCTCAGCAAGCGTATCGAATGTGCCCGATTTCATCGCATGACTCAAAGCTTGGATCTCCTTCGAAAGACTTCTATCTTTTGAAAGGAAGGGGGAAATCTTTCTTATCCGCTTGACTAACCCCGTAGAATGCTGACTAAATCCACTATTAGGTGCAAATCCATTTTTTAATTCAAATGCCTGAGCCATAACGAGTGCCTCGATTGAAAGAATATCAAATACTCTATCAATACACTCGGAGGTTTTGAGTGCTGCAATTGTTCCCATACTTACTATATCCTGGTTGTTAGCGTTAGTCGAAATAGATTGAATAGAGGATGGAGTTGCATTGCTTCTTATCCAGGCGAGAAGTGCGGTTGCAGTAACCTGTGCTCCCATGAATCCACTTTGCAATCCGCTTCTATCACCCTGTAAGAATGGAGGCAAATCATTATTTAACTTTGCATCAGTAATTCGTGCAATCTTTCTCTCTGAATGAATCGCAAGATTTGTAATCGCATTATAAAGATTATCCGCAACCAATGCAATTGAAAATCCTTGAAAATTTCCACCATGCAAGACAATCTTTTCTGGTAGGACAAAAATGGGATTATCCGTAACAGAGTTTAGTTCAATCGTAACCGTATCATTATGTGTTCTAATTATATCATCAACTGCACCTAATAATTGTGGAATGCATCTTATCGAATAGGCATCTTGCAGGAGTTCATTTTTATACGATATTTTAGAGTCAAAATGAAGTTCCGTCTTTTCTCGAAACCGCAAACTATCTTTCGCTCTAGTTTGAAATATCTTTAAAATTTGTTTCATTCCCCGATGAGGTTTTACCTCTCCAATTAAATAATGAAACGCCTCTTTTTTCGCTTCCATTATTTCGCAATACAATAAAGAAAGAGAAACTGCTAAATCAAGCGCCCTCTCCGACAAAACGCCATTTACCGCAGAAATTCCAGTCATGACAGAAGTTCCATTCACTAAAGCCAATCCTTCTTTAGGTCCCAAATCGAGTGGTATCATCTTACATTCTGATAATACTTTCTTTGCGGATTTCTTTTTGCCTTTGTAGAATACTTCCGACTCACCCATTAGGGCAAGCGTCATATGGGCTAATGGTGTTAAATCCCCACTTGCACCAACAGTCCCAAGTCTAGGAATCACAGGAAGAATTCTATTATTATAAAAACCTATCAAGGTTTGAATAGAATTAAGGCTAATGGCAGAATGCCCCTTGGACAAACAAATAATTCTTGCAAGCATCAAAGCCTTCACATGAATTTCAGACAATGGCTCCCCTACTCCAGTAGCAAGGTGATAGATTAGATTTTTTTGCAATTCCTTTGCATTTGCAAGCGGTATATGAGTAGTAGCCAGAGGTCCGTAGCCGGTATTAATACCATAGAGTAAAATTTTTTTCTTTAATAGTTCTGCTAGATATTTTTCGGATGCTTGGACTCTTTTTTTAGAATCTTCCCCTAGTTGAATTTCAAAATCATTTTCTAGAATACTTCCAAACTCTTTTAAGGTAATGCTTTTATTTCTAATAAGAAAACGCATTTTTCGGATTTGATTTTTTATTTGCGTTGTAAAACTATTTTTTCGACAACTTCAGGAAAGCAACTTTTAGACAAATGACTAGTATCCGCAAAGTAATCGCATTCTAAAGAACCGGGCTGTTCAAAGTCATAAAATGGAATTGAATATTCTTTTGAAAGTTGCTTCACTTCTTCTAGCCACTTTGCTTCTCCCTTAGTAAAACGAAGAGTCTCTGATTTAAGTAGTTCATGAGTTCGGGGACGATACAAAACTAGGTTTATATTTTTCTCTTTCGCTTCCCGCAAAACTTTTTTGAATAAATTCATAGATGTTAAATCAATCTGAAAATTTTGAAAAAAAGATTGAATAACCCATTCATTGTATTTGCTATTAATTCCCATTTGTTCTTTTGATTCTTCACTCTGTTTAAATCCCTGCATCCAACCTGCATCTTTATTCTCTTTCATCTCCATCAGTTTTTTTGCATTGATTACGAAATCTAAAGTAGCATTTACATCCTGTTTAGAATTAGCACCGGAAAGAATTAAACTCTTCCAGTTAATATTCGATCTGTTCAAAACAAAAAATAGACTGGCGATGTATTCAACCTTATCCTTGTTCGATAATTCGCTGTAAATTTCTGAAAACTCCTCCAGAGTAAAATCGTAAATATCCTTCTTTTCTCGAAATACATTATTCTTGTTAAATGAAATATAATTAATTTCTAAGACCAGCATTTTGGGACGAGTATGTGTTTTTAAGAAATGAGAATATATCTGGTAGATGTGGATAAACGGTGCTGCCCGCACAGTCCATGAGGTAACGGGTATTTGCCTGAGTGCTTCTGGATTTTTTATATACGGATTTTTATCAAACACTGACTTATTTAGATTTGCATACTCGACACTACGAGACGTCCCCATAAAAATTACTGTTTCTTTTTCAATCGTATCAGGTTCCCGTCCGAGTTCTTTTTTATATTTATCAATATGCCCAGTGTATAATTTATCCTGCAGAGTATCTAGAACTTCATAGGAGTTCACATGATTTTGCACTACGAGTGTTCGAACCTGGGGAATTAGAAAAATTTTATCCAGTAGAAAAAGTAAGGTAAGTAGTAGAAGTGGAAAGTATTTTAGTTTCATAGTTAGCCTTACGCATAGTATGCGCCAACACTTCCGTGTTGGATGGGGATCTTCCCACTTAGCAGTGGGCTTGCTACCGCAGGTTTTATTAATCCTTTTAGATTGCCCAGCATTGTTATTTTCAAATTCATTTTTACAATATATTCCATTTCAGTTTAAATCTTTCAAAATTGGAAGTAGAAGAACTGGACTTGCCTGTTTGAAAGCGCTGTCATCATAAATAGAAATACGATGGAACTTAGAACGATTGCGGTTACTGGTCTTTTGACCCTAGAAAAAATAATTTCCGGTTTGTATTCAATCGCATGGAGAATAAAAAATAGAACGCATAAATATCCAAACTCTTCGTATAAGATTTTTTCCCCTGCTACCCAAAGAAAAGACCTTTGAATCATCGAGCCTAAGTCACCCAGACTCGCAACTCTAAATATATCTGCTATTAAAAACCAAAATGTGGAAATTACTAAAAATCGGACGGCGAAGGCTAATTTCGATTTGCTTTCGCTCCAAAACTTAGAATGACTTAAAACATTTCTTTCGAACATCAAAGAGAAGCCAATTACAATTCCCCAAACCACATAATTCCAATTAGCCCCATGCCAAACTCCAGCAATGAACATGGTAATAAAATTATTCAAATCAGTTCTAAAGCTAGAACCCTTACTACCACCAAGCGGAAAATAAATATAATCCCTTAGAAAACTAGAAAGCGTAATATGCCATCTCGCCCACATTTCTCTAAAACTCTGAGCAAAAATTGGACCAACAAAATTCTTTGGTAGTTCAAATCCTAAAAGCTTTCCACAACCACGCGCAATATCACTATAACCCGAGAAATCTCCCCAGAGTTGAAAATAGAATCCCACTAGAACGCATAATACAGCTTTACCTGAATAAGCAGATGGATTTGCAAACACCGGGTCTAATAGTCTCGCCATAGAATCGGCTAATACAACTTTTTTCAAAAGTCCAAACCCAATGAGTCCAATTCCTTCCACGATCTGTTCATCCGATAGGCTTCTTTTGGAATTAAGCTGCGGCATAAACTCTCTAGCACGCAGAATCGGTCCTGCCAATTGTTGAGGGAAAAATAAAATAAAGATAGAAAAATCCAAATAAGATGTCTTACCCTCAATTGTGCCACGATAATAGTCAACTAAATAGGCAATGATTTGAAAAGTATAAAAGCTAATTGCGATTGGGAGGATAATATGAATTTTACTCATCGTGGCTTCTTTTAAATTTGGTTCCCCAATAAATACGCCTAAAATCTCTGCTAGAAAATAAAAATATTTAAAAAAAGCTATATTCAATACATTTAATACTACTGCGATTGTAAGTGGGATTTTTTTTTCAGCCTGTGTCGCACAACGCTCCATCCAATGCAAGAAAAAAAAATTGACTGTGATTACAGTCATAAAATGAAGTAAGAATCTTGGAATCAAAGAATCAAAGGTAATAAAATCCCAGCTCCCATAAAATAGAATCGAGCTCAAAAATAAAATAGGCTTACGAAACTTCTCGGACGTATTGTGGTAGAGAAGATAAACAATCAGAAAAAAAATTAGAAATAAAAATGAATTGAACAGCATAGTATTATATCACCTTAAGCAAGGTGATGTCAGCTTTCCCGTGCTGAAGGACGGGGTTACACCTAACGGTGGGTTCGCTGCTGCGGGCTAACCATTTATTTACAAAACTGAATATTATTAATTCCATTATACGAAATTTCATTTTGTAGCTTTTAGAAATGTAAGTCATTCTTCATCGTCCGTGTCGTTTTTTTAGTTCGTCTTCAATCTTGGATAAGGGAATATTTTTTTCGACTAATAAAACTTGTAAATGAAAAACTAAATCGGCGACTTCGTGAACTAACTCTGAGTCATCCGTATTCTTTGCAGCGATAATTACTTCGCCTGCTTCTTCGCCAATCTTCTTTAAAATTCTATCAATTCCTTTTTTGAAAAGATCGGCAGTGTAAGATTTTTCAGGAAGTTCTCTTTTTCTTTCTCTTAATAATTCTTCTAGTTCTTCTAAAAATTTCATCGGATATTTTAAGATTCCTTTTTTTACTCTGGTAATTTCGAATATTTAAGAAACTTTTTTAGGTTTCTTTTTAAATTCCAATCTCTAATGTAGTAGATGTTACTCACAAAGAGGTATTCTCCATGATTCGAATTATCCCTATTTTTCTCACTCTATTTTTTACATTTCCAATCTTATCCGAAACAAAATGGCTCACCTCACTTGACCAAGCACTCTTAAAAGCACAGGAAGAAAACAAACCCGTTATCGTTGACTTGTATACAGACTGGTGTCTTTATTGTAAGGATCTTGAGAATAAAATCTTTCCAGCAAAAGAAGTCGCCACAGAGTTACAAAAATTCGTTGCTGTCCGAATCAACGGTGATGAGTCAAAAGATGTAGTTACAAAATTTTCTGTCAGAGGGTATCCAACCATTTTACTTCTAGACAAAAACGGAAACTTCATAGATAAAATTACCGGTCTACCGAATAACGAACTGTTAGTCACAAAATTGCAAGAAGCCTATATCAAAAAGGATATTGAAGCAGGGCTCATCACCGAGCAAAAAGATTCTCCCGATAGTATTCTTGCAAATTATAACCTGGGTCTTTTTTATTATAGAAATGGAAATTTTAAAAATTCATCTGAATTCTTTTTAAAATCCTATAAGGCTACTGGAAAAGAAGATTCGGATAAAAAACCGGAAGCTTTATTTTTATTAGGACTCATTCAAATCCAGGAAAAAAAATTTCCAGAAGCAATTTCTATTTGGAATAGCTATCTAGAAAAATATCCAGAAAATAAAAAAGGCTCTGTTTATTATTGTAGAGGTATATCTTATTATTTCGCAGGAAAAAGAAAAGAGGCTAAAGAGGATTTGCTTAAAGCAAAAGATTTATCTACAAGCAAAGACCAATTGGAAAAAATCAATCTATTCCTTTCGGAACTAGAAATTTAAAGTTCTCCGTATTGAACTTTCACCATGATAGCATTCATCTTCTCGAGTTCTTCTTCCGAAATAAATGCTTCTAACTCTCCAATCATCCCTGAGATAAATGCTGACTGCATAACACTGACTATATCCGCAGTTCCATGCATAACCATATTATAATTATTAATCATATTATGACGAACCCATTCTGTCCTGAGTTCAAACCAAAAATTGCGAATGGCTGAATCAATTTCTTCTGCCTCTGAATCTCTATGAATCGAGATAATAGCGCCTAACGCACGATTTTTCAACTTGGTATTGTATTTTAATTGAAGAATTTGTTTTTCGGTTAACTCAGGATTATCCT
>JANYCR010000399.1 GCA_025360185.1 Leptospiraceae bacterium
CTGACTTTGTACATGTATTCATAGATGGAACTATAGCGCTTACCGGTGGAAAAGACCTTGCTTTAAAATTAGAAGAGAACGGATACGACTGGGTAACGGCTGGAATTTCAAAACAGTAAACTATGGAAGCCCTACTCTTTAAAAATACTTCTCTAGAATCAAAATTTGAATCTTTCCTAGCTTCTCTAGAAGAACCGGACTGGATGACAGAGCTTCGTAAGTTAGCATTTTTATTACTCAAAGAAACTTCTATTCCTAGTTCGAAGCTTGAATCTTGGAGAAAAGTCAACTTATCTAATTTTTCTCTCGACAATCTACTTTCTACCAATCGAAAAATTTGTTCTTTCTCTTTAAATACCGATCTTATTTTTACTGATGAATTTTCTGTTATTGATTCATTCGATAAAGTTTATATAGAGCAAGTATTTCAAGTTTTACTCGAAAAAAATAAAGCTAACTTTTTTGGACTTTTAAATTTAAGCTTTTTTGACATTGGAATTTTAGCAAAAGTTCCGGCGAATACTAAAATAAAAGAGCCGATTCAGTTAAATATCAATTATCCGCAAGAAGAAACCTCCTTTTCTCCACTGGTCATTTGGAAAATAGAAAAAAATTCTAACTCTTCTATTTATGAAAAGCTTAATTCATTTGCTGCAGAAGAATTTAATCTCATTAACCCACTTTCTTATTTAGAAATAGAGAATAGCGCAAAATCCACATTTGTCACGATAGAAGACTTCAAAGATTCTACTTTTCATTTTAGAAACATATTTACTAACCAGCAAAAAGATTCTGAACTAAAGTTATTCCATTTCAATCTGGGCGGTTACAAGGGCAAGACATTAGTAGTAAATGACTTAAAGGGAGAAAATGCAAATTTAAAAGCAATCGGTGCAACCACTCTCTCCAAGCGAGAATTTCAAGATATCGAATTTACCATTTCCCATTTTGCGAGTAGAACAGATAGTAGCCTCAAGTTTAAAACTGTAGTGAAAGATAAATCGCATCATATCTTTACGGGTAATCTCTATATACCGAAAGCGTCTTTTCATGTGACTGCGAGCCAGGTAAATAATAATCTCACCATGACAAGAACAGCAAGAGCCGAGTCTATGCCTAAGCTCGAAGTATTTGCAGATGATGTAAAATGCTCCCACGGCGCAACGGTTGGGGAAGTAAATGAAGAGCAATTATTCTATTTAATGTCCCGTGGTTTAACCGAGAACGAATCCAGATTTCTAATTATAGAAGGATTTTTAAAGGAAATTCTGGACTTCGTAACAGTAGAAGAAATCCAAAACCTACTCATAACTCGTTTGACAGAGAAGTTATACAGCTAAGTATTCGACTATGTACAAGAAATTAGCCAAACTCAGTGAAGTAAAAGAAGGTCTAATCAAAGTAGTCGATACAAAGTATGCAAGCATAGGAATTACTAAAATTGGCGAAAAAATCGTAGCCTTTGAGGATGTATGCACTCACGATGGGGAAGCGATTTCCCACGGTAAGATTGAATCAGGTTGCATCATTTGCCCGAGACATTTCGCTAAATTTGAACTGTCCTCTGGAAAAGCGTTGTGTATGCCGGCTACGGAAGATTTAACTACCTACCAGACTAGAATTTCTGGTGAAGATATTGAAGTGGAAATTGAGGATTAAAAATGAGCCTAGACCCTTACAGACTAAAAACAGACTTCCCCATTCTAAATACTACGATGAATGGAAAACCGCTTGTGTTCTTAGATAGCGCAGCGAGTTCTCAAAAGCCATTTCAGGTAATCGATGCAATTGATAAGTATTACAAAGAAGAAAATGCAAACATACATAGAGGCGTTTATTATCTATCTCAACATGCTACAGAGCTTTACGAAAAAACCCGCATTAAAGTAGCGGACTTTATTGGTGCCAAGTGTGCTAAGATAGCGATTTACACGCGTAATGCGACAGAGAGTATAAACCTAGTCGCACAAACTTGGGGGAGAACCAATATTAACCGCGGTGATGAGATTGTTTTAAACGAACTAGAGCACCATTCCAACATTGTTCCCTGGCAAATGCTTGCACTTGAAAAGGGAGCTGTTTTAAAATTCATACCTCTAAACGAAGACTCTACACTCGACCTCACTGACATAGATACAATCATTAATTATAGAACCAAACTAGTAGTATGCTCACAGATGTCGAATGCTACTGGAACCATTCACGATATAAAGCCCCTCATCGAAAAAGCGCATTCCGTTGGCGCATTATTCCTATTAGACGGTGCGCAGGGAGCTTCTCATATCAAGACTAACGTAAAAGAACTAGATGTAGACTTCTACGTATTCTCCGCTCATAAGATGCTCGGACCTACTGGAGTAGGAATTTTATACGGCAAAGAACATATTCTAGAGAACATGCCGCCATGGATGGGCGGAGGAGATATGATCTCCGAGGTCACAAAGGAATGGTCGACTTATGCTGATTTGCCGGCACGACTAGAAGCAGGCACTCCTCATATTGCGGGTGGTGTATCATTTGCACATGCAATTGATTACTTGAATGGCGTGGGAATGGAAAATATTCACAACCATGAAGTGGATTTATTAAAGTATGCGCTAGAAAGATTAGAAGACCTAGGTGGGCTTACACTATATGGAACGAAAGACTTAACTCGTCGCGGTGGAGTAGTTTCGTTTAACATTGACGGAGTTCATGCTCATGATGTAGGATCTATTCTTGATGAGCAAGGAATTGCAATTCGTGTAGGGCATCACTGTTGCCAGCCTTATATGAAAAAAATGGGAATTGCAGGAACTTGCAGAGCTAGTTTTTATTTGTACAATACTCGCGAAGATGTAGATGCATTAGTAGAAGGACTCAAAAAAGTAATGGAGATATTTGCCCGTGTCGTTAAGCGATGAACTTTACAAAGAAGTAATCTTAGATCACTACGAACATCCTAGAAATTACTATGTTCTACCTAATTCTAATCTACACGAAAAAGGAGTAAACCCTTTATGCGGAGACGAATTTGAATTATTCCTAAACTTTGAAGGTGATACAATTAAAGAAGCTAGCTTTCAAGGAAAAGGATGTTCGATTTCACAAGCATCTGGTTCCATGATGACAGAACTCATTCAGGGAAAAACAAAATCAGAAGCATTCGCACTTATCGAAAAGTTCAAAGGAATGATTCTAGAACATAAGTCTCCTGAGTATTCAGATGATGAAGCCGATTTAGAAGCATTAAACGGGGTAAAGAAATATCCAGTGAGAGTAAAATGTGCAGTGCTTTCTTGGAATACACTCGACAAAGCATTGAAAGGATAATGAGAAGTTTGCGATGGAAGAACCAAGAAATGATTTAGAAAAAGCAGTCTATGAGGCAATACTCCCAGTAGAAGATCCAGAGTTATTTATTTCAATCATGGAATTAGGACTAATCTATGATATAAAGGTAAATGAAAATAATGAGGCTAATGTTAAAATGACTTTCACTAGCATGGCTTGTCCTGCGGGTCCAAGTTTGAAATCCCAGGTATTAGCCGCTGCGCTCCAAGTAGAAGGAATTAAAGATGCAGAAGTAGAAATCGTATGGAACCCTAAATGGGATCCACGGCTAATGGCGAGTGAAGATGCAAAGATGCAACTTGGTATCTACGACTAAAGAGTTACTTTTTTAGCGTCACCCCAGAGTTTATCTAAATCATAATACGCGCGAGTTTCTTCTGTCATAATATGAACTACTATCTCACCTAAGTCAAGCAGAGTCCAACCGGATTCAGTAGGAGTACTTTTCTTTTCGATATTTCCGGCACCTAGTTTATAAGGTTTCATTTTCTTTTCTAATTCCCGAGCAGCTGCCCTGCCCTGTGTATGGCTCGCAACTGTAGCAATTACAAATAGAGACAAATAAGAATTAACCTCTTCTAAGTTCATTACAACTATATCTTCACATTTCTTTTCCTTAAGAAGACTTGTGATTTCTTTTAAGACCTTCTTAGTCTCTGCACCGATTGTAGCTTTTTCTTTCGGTTTTGCAGCGACCTTTTTTTCCTTTAGAGGAATATCTGTTAGCTTTCCTTCCAAATTTGTTTTCTTAGTGGTAGTAGTCTTCTTTGCTTTAGTCGCTTTCTTTTCTTTCGTAACAGCAGATTCGATAGCATCTAATTCTTGGACAGAATCAGTCTTTGTCTTTTTACTTTTTGCCTGGTTTAATTTCAAAATCTTCTCCTAGAATGATGGTGGTATCTAAACCAACCTCTTTGTCAATAATATGTTTGATATTTTTTGTGCCTAGTATATCGGCAATTTTATAAGAATATTCGGGATTACCCGAACGATCTATGATGATAGTATTTGCCAAGCTTAACGTCCAAGCATTATCTGTAGAAAGAACCTTAATTCTCTTTTCGTTTAACAGTGATTTAACCTGCTTAGCAAGTCCATTGATTTCTGTTCCATTCAATATTTCTGTTCGCGCAAATTCTCCGTCAGCAAAATCTTCGGATCTAAGATCAGATTCAAATTTACTAAACGCAATGCTTGCAACTTCTTCTTTGACTTTCAATTGAATCTTCTTAGTCTTCCCATCCACAACCGCCATTGGCTCTGCAGGCATTTCAGAAATATATAAAATCAAATGTCCTTCGTGCAGGTATTGAAAGAGAGAAATGAATTCTTCAGGAAGCAGATCTGTCTCAAAAAAACTAGCAAACAAAATAAGCCATTCTTTCTTAATGCTCTTTTGAATTTGCATAAGACGATCATACAAAATAAGTGTGACTGTCTCTTGGCTCCAAAGTCTCTCTAAATAGTCTGTCGGATTGTCTTGATTTTTTAGTTTTAGAAAATCCAAAACCTCTTCTCCAGAAAGAGTATACTCGCCTACCCGTCTCTGGTAGTTATCAGAATTCTTTTTTAAAAGCACTGGATCAAAGTAAACTGGGAGTCCACCAATGATGTCTATGATACGCATGAAATTTTTTTCTGAAATAGAGAGATTATAATCTATCTTATGATTCGTTATAGCTTCTAATTCGTTACTAAGCCGACTCACTGTATCAGTCCCCAATTTTTCTATTTTATCTTCCTCGAAACTAATGAGTGGATTTAGAAAAAAAAGGGCGACTTTTCGCTCTGTAGGAAATAAAGTCACTAGTAGTCCCAAACTTAAGTCTTTGTTTTCGGCAAATCCACAGAGTAAAAAGGTGATAGGGTTCGGCTTTGAAAGCTTCTTATCAATTTTTGTCCGATTGAACTGACGCTTACCAACGATGATACCCGTGGAAACCAAAAGAGTGAACGCTGTGACTGCTGCGATAAGGATGAAGGATTTTTTATTGAAGATTGCTATGACTAAAACTCTGTAAATAAGATATTAAATACTGAAAGGGATTATTTGAAATACGTCAAGTAAATATTGATTTTTTATTTGTAGGGAATTTTCTCTAGGGTCTACCTTTCATTCGTAGGAATTTTTTTGAACGCGGATTAATGCGCGCAAATAGATGGCAAAATCAACGGACTCTTCTTG
>JANYCR010000436.1 GCA_025360185.1 Leptospiraceae bacterium
TAGCTTAGCTGCGGTTAACGTCTCTCCATCGGAGAAACTATTGTAAGTTCCTATGAGACCGGTTACACTCAGTAATGCTCCACTCGCAAGACCTAAAGAAATCGCAATACCCATTAGGTATTTTTGAAATAGTTTATGGTAGAATAGTTTTCTTCTCATTGATGATTCTCCTTTTTTTACCTATCCCCAACTTTTTAGTTGAGATTTATATTTCCGTCCAACACCCCTTTCCGACACGGAAAGAGGTAACTTCTTACTATACGATACTCCACTAGAGATTCCCCTGCCCTCTTAGGGAAGGGGCTAATTCTGAGTAATCTAACAACTCCTACAAAATGTGGGGTTAGGTAATCAAAACCTAAAAAGTATCTCAATCTCCCCCCTTTGCCCGTTTTGCCCTGCGAGCTTTTCTGTGGTTACTTTGAATTCACCCCTCATATAAGCTGTTGGTGCTTCTTTTAAGAAGGGGTTAAATGTTGTTATGTTCCCAAAAAAAGATACATCTAAAAGATTCATCGCCATAAATCCAACGAGAGCAATGATAGAAAGATTCGCACGATTAGCCGCAGTTTGGTAATCGGCACCTGCCGCCTCCGCTCTCGTATAAGTATAAAGCGCAGGCGTAAATACGAATGGGCTGTTAAGACTCGTTGCCGTATTTAGAATTGTTTCCTGTCTGTACGTATCCTTTGCATCTTTGTATAAACTATTTTCGTGAAATAGATTTGCGACTAATAGAAAAGACCCAATTCCAAAGAAAGAAGCTTTCACTTTTTGCGTCGAAGGATCAAACCCGTAATCCTTTCCATGCCACTGACCCCAGCCCGGCACAAGTAAAGACCTCCAAAACATTCCACGTCTCGCGCGGACAGTTGCGTCTTTTTTTTCTATGATTAAACTTTTTTCTGTTCCATCTGCTAGAGTCAGAGCGAGATCGCCAAATTTTTCTCCGTGAATTTCTGTAGATGGCTTTTGCTTTTTCTTATACTTCGCCGACCAGCCATTCACCGCTTCTTGGACATGCAATTCGATTTCAGTAAATGACACTACGCTATCTTTATTTGTATCTGCTTTTCCTTCAAGCCCTTCTAGCAGATAACGGGTGAATACCCCGTAGTCAGATTCTTCATCTTCAAAACTATAATACCCCGACTGCGTTGAATAGAAAGTAGCCGCTAGTTTCGATTTCGCATAACGGTCTGTCTGTAGCGGGTTTTGTTCTAAGGCTTTTGTTTTATAGACTACATCTCTACACGCATCGAGTAGGAGTAAGGATTTGTTAAATTTTGAAAGCTGTGTAACGATGCTATCGACAGGAATCGCTGTCGAGAAAATATTCGCTTGATCGGAATCAACTGCGACTAAGTAACCTTTGCCGTCCTTGTCTGTAACGCCATGCCCCGAAAAGAATACGAGAATTAAATCATCATTACCCGCACCGACTAAAATTTCTTTTAGCCTTCCCATAATATTTTCCGCACTGGGATATTTTTTACTTTGTGGATCAGCGTCATCTGTCAGAAGGATGACTTTATTGAATTGACCCTGTGCCTTTAGAAGTCGGTCTAGTGCCTTCGCATCATTACGCGCTTTGTTTAATTTGCTAATCGCAGTATCTTCGTATTCGTTTATCCCAATGATTATCGCATAACGGTTTCCCTGATTCTCTTCGTCCAGGGATTTTAATTGCATCCCCTTTTTTACGAAGTTATATTTCTTACCCCCCCCCCGCGAAATTCTGAGATGCCCTCTTGTCCGAGTATGGATACTACAACAAGAAATTGTAGAAAACAAATCAATAGAACGTTAAGCGCACAAAAAGGAAACATAATATACACTATTTTTTACTTTAGCTTTAAGTCTGTCAAAATAAATTTTCATTCGATAACGAAAATGATTCATATAAAACAATATTAAAATACAAATCTTCTCCCACTTTTCTCTTGACGTATATTCCTTTTTTCAAAAAGGTTTCAATAAAAAGGAAACTCAAATGCAAAATTCTATTTCAATTCGAAGAACATTATCAACCCCAAATGCAATTCTACTCAGCTTGCTATTAGTTTTTATTTCTTGTAGCTCAACCAAAGAAGAAGTGAAGGACACGAAAGAGATAAAGACATTTTACCCGGCTGGTCAAAAGGAAAAAGTTTTAGATGAGAATGGAAATGAAGTTCAGATTACCTCACGCGATCCAGAGCTATTTCAGAAAGATTCTAAAAACTCCGAAGAAGTTTTTAGAGTTGTATTATCAAGTGAATCCTACCAAGTTCGTCAGATTCGAAAATCAGAATTCATAAAACGTAAGCCTGATCCCGGTGGAGATTCCATCATCATGGAAGAATTACTCAAATACAATAAAAAAGATTTCATCGACGACGGGATAATCAGCGTTAAACTCAATCCCAAAACCGGTAAAATGGAAACCATTAACACAGACCGCTCCACTCGCATCCAGCAGCTACTCAAGATTATCTCCAATGATGCAACCCGTTGGACGCTCGAGCACAAAAGCACAGAAGAGCCAACTGTCATAAAATATCTAATTACCTATAACGTTGTTCTAATCAACAAATCCAATCGGGATCAAATCAAGGAAGAGTTGAAGAAGGAAGTGAAGAAGTAAATCCCCCTTAGTCCCCCTTTGCGAAAGGGGGTTTCGTTATTTTGGTTTGCTTAGTAGTATGACGACTTATTTGTAT
Source organism: Leptospiraceae bacterium (assembly GCA_025360185.1). Lineage (GTDB taxonomy): Bacteria > Spirochaetota > Leptospiria > Leptospirales > Leptospiraceae > UBA2033. Next base: position 2,703 of record JANYCR010000436.1, read on the forward strand.
TAGTCTCTTTTTGCTTCGCGAAAGCTAGAAGACTATAAAATAAAGCTCCATTTAAAAATTTTTGCACAACAAAGCTATCCCCTTTCAAAAAGGGGAATACATAGAATGAGTTTAACAACCTATAAATAATTAGGGGATTCCTTTTTCCGTCCAACTACGTAATCTGTTAAACTTTTTTTGCACCCGGTTTCACTTACCTGACCTAGTTCAGGTAAGGAGAAACATATGCAAAAATATACAATTCTTTTTCTAATACTACTCACGCTAACCTGCCGTCACAAAAAAGTTGCAAAGCTCTGGGAATTTCCTAGTCGCCCCAACTCGGAGGCTTTCTTCTTTAGCTACGGGGCTAAGGCAGGCACTGATGCAGAGGTAAATCAAAATATACCTCCGATATGGGGACCGGCGCTTAAAGTTTCTGAGTCTTCTATTTGCTTAAATTCCCAAGATGATTTCTTCCGCTCTAAAGAATATGGACCGAGCCTTGGTTTTTGCGTTGAGAAAACAGCGGATAATGAGTCTTTACTTACATCTGGATTAGAAACATTAAACGAGCTTGATGAAACCAAGATTCGTCCGGATGGGTTTTTAAATGACGAAGGAACAAAGGCGCATGTATATTTCTTAAGCGTAACAGAAATTGTAAATGAAATCGCCTCTGCCGGATCTAGAACTTTTTTCTTGGGGGATAATAAGCTATATACCGCACTTGAGAAAAGAATGGATTTAAGTTTTGAAAATTATAAATCCATTACAGGAGCAAGCGATCGTCGAATCGAAACAAGCTTTTCTCTTCCTTACTTTTCGGTTTATGCAGTCGATGGAGTGTATAAACTCATTTTTCCTCCACTCGACTCTGCGATTCCCAGGTCTCAGTATCATTATTTGGTTATCGAGCTTACCAATTTTCCTGAATTTATTTCCACTTTCCAATCTGTTTTCACAAGGATACAGAGTATCAACGATACCTGGAAAGCAAGTTGTAGTCGAGAGAAATTAGAAATCACCGAGGTAATGGGTTACGCCTCTGGCTCGACAAAGCGTTTTATCGAATGGTCAGGCTCAAAGGAAAATGCAAATTGTATAGATACACTCACTCTTTCCATCGCAGGAAAAAAACTAAGCCTTGATACCAATTCTCCTTTTTTATTCCCGGGTGCAGTAAAACTATTCGTAGAAGAAAGTTCTCCCTTACAAGGAATTGTTTTAAAAGATGCCAATTGGAAAGAAATTAAAAGTTCTTCGAATTTACAGCTTGCTGCATTTGATTTTGTGGATACTTGGGATTTGCCCGAAAATGTAAATTTCAACTGGGCAGAGGAAGAATTTTCTCTTAAGAAAAAAACAAATACCTGCGAGTGGACATATTCCATTATCCGTAATTCAAATCTCTGTGGGGATCCCGGACTAGAATTAGATGGGATTGCAATTCCTGGAACAACTACTACGACAAATTATTGTAAGCCAGATGATTTCATTTTGACCGAGTTAAATGCATTTGGTCTCAGACCTGAAAACCGTCTCGATAAAACAGGAAAATTTATCGAACTAAACTACACTGGGGCTACAGAGTGTAAGCTCGTAGGAATGAATCTACTCGTAGACGTAGTCAAAGTTCCATTAAAGGTTTTAGCAAATCAAATAAAACCAAATTCCTATTGGCTTATTACAGACGGGCGACATGTCACGGGTGTTACTAACTTAGTCAGGCGTAATCTAGATTTCATGCAGTGGCAACATTCGATTATCCTGCAAAATTCCACTAGCTCTAAGATCCTCTGGAAAGGACTCAAAAGCGAAGAGGTATTTTTATCCGAGTCTATGGCTGGCAAAATCTATTCCATGGTTGTAAGTGGAGAAAAGTTTAACCATCATCCTTCGCAAAGACCTAGCGGATTACAAGCAGTTTACCGCATATCGCACAGTATGAGTCCTGGAGAGGCTAATTCTGATACTATCCTAGACGCATCCGGAGAATTATCAGAGGTTCTATGGGCAGGTGCTTATAAAAATTCTATTTCTATTTCAAATGAAAAGTTTATAGAATTAAAAACGAAGGGAGACGGAACACTTGAGTTAGAAACACTAGTAGGCTCTAAGCTTTCACGATTTTTTATTCCCGTTTCGAGATTAGATGCATTTACGGTTTTATCCAAGGCATCTTTTGAGTGTTTTCCAAATGCCCGTTCCATAATAAGCGACAAACTCATATTAACCGATGATACCACAACTCTTAGATTAAAAGTAGATGGGAAACTTCTAAGCGAAGTAAAATACTTTCCGACAAGAGGAAATGGATTTAGCAATTCCAGTCTCAAGATTCGGGCAAGCTTTGTAAACACGGACGTGAATTCTATCTGGAGATCATCTATTAATAGTATCAGAATTCCTATTTCTCCCGATTGCACAGGACAGGTCTACGCTACACCGGAAGCAGTAAATGAGTTCGAGCCATTCTTGGCGGATGAAATTTTTGAATACCCCGGTAACGGAAAATTCTACTTAGCCGCATCTAATTTCGATCAGAATTTACCTTATAGTGTTAAGTTATATTCCTATTTGCCGCCAGAAGAAGGAAGTATCTCGCTTGAGAAACTGGGGATCGCAAATTTATTAAAACCAGTTTTGAGTTTCTTATCCACAAATGGTTTATTCTACCAGCAGCTAGAAAATTACTCTGACTTGAAACTCTACAACCGCGATGGAATTTTCATTGAGGGGATAATGACAAATCCTGCAAACCCGCAAAACGAATGGATTTTATTTTGCAACCGTGGAAGCGTCACGCGAGATTTTTCGCAATATGAAATCGAAGACGAAGATTCGGCAGACAAAATAGATTCTTATTTCAAACGGAAAAATTTAAATCTTCCATCAGGTGTAAACTCTCCCGCGTTTATTGGAAATTCAACGCTACTTAGTCCCGGACAGTGTGGCTACTTGGTAGACCCGGAATCATCGCTTCTTAATCTAAAGCCGATGGGACTTGCGCCAACTCTAGTGTTTACCGTAAGAACAAGCTCTACAATTGGAAATGGAATTTCCTCCGAAGAAGCGTTAGATTTATTTAAAGTAAATGGAACAGAAAGAATTCATGTTCACTCGTTTGGAAATCGTTATTCCCATGCGCCCTTCACTATTCCAGTTACGACGGATGAAATTATTCTGTTACAGCCTGGGAAAAGAGGAGAAGGAAAATATGACTACGAGGTTCTCAAGTGGTAAAGTTCGCCTTACTCTTATTAACCGCTCTTTCTCTTCACGCGGAATATAGAGTAGATATGATCTCAGCCTATAAAAGAACCATACAGGACAAGGTCGAAAAAGGTAAGCCCGTGACAGTAGAATCTAAATCCTCCGATAATATACTTGCAGTCCATGGAAATTTCTCAGGAATTAAATCTGCCTTTGAATACAAAGTCCATTTTATTTTAAATAAAAGATCGAATGACAAAGACGATAAAGAGATTTTGTATTTAGGAGAAAATTGCTATTTTCTGCTGCCGATAAAAAAACTCCAGTTCGTAATCGGCAGGAAAGTTTTTTCTTCTAGTCCCTATCAAACAAATAACTGGAAAGACGGAATGGAAGGATTTGGAATCGAAACGCAAGTTACCAATCAGTTTAGATTTCATGTTTACCTTGTAGATATTTACCGTGGTTATCCTCTTTTTGAAAAATTCTTTTTTTATAAGAATATAGCGGATAACGTTCAAAATGGAGAAAGATATAGGCATGGGCTATCTCTTGTTTACCACAAAGACAATTTATACTCTAAGTTTCAATTTACTTATTTGAATCTAGGCAATTGGGGGACTGGAACCAAAGACGATTTTAAATCCCAACCCAAAGGAGATTCCGATTTTATCTACAATGGAATTTTTAGTCTGTCCCATCAGGGCAAACACTTTACTTCTGGATTTGAATTTCAGTTTGCACGCGGACTCGATAAGACCCAATCAAATACAACTCGAAAAGAAAAGTCTATTCCTATCTCGGGTGAACTCATTCGTCTCTACTTTGAATCCTATTTAAAATTTTTACAAACGAGGTTAGAATTTTTTATTCCTGATTCAGATAAAAGAAACGCACAGGGAGAAGTTTTGGAAAGCGGATACGTAGGAGTTGGCTCTTACCCGGGAAATGCATTTTTATTAAATCAGGAATTAAATTTTTATCCATCCGGGTGGGTTACTCCGAGCGGATTACAAAAAGTAGACTCTATTTATAACGGACGCAGGAACTCCTTTTGGACGCATTTGTTATTTTCTGTTAGGCTAGAGGATATTTTTTTTATCTTACAGGGAGATCATATGACCCCTCGCAAAGTAAGTGGAGCGTCTACCGGAAATATTTCTTTTTATAAAAATGATTATGAAAAGTCTTTCCTATTTGAACTCACAGGCTCAATCAGATACGATAGGCGAAATCAGGATGGATTTTATATTCAATTTAATATATCTAAACTCTATACATCTAAAGATATTCTACTAGACGGCACCTCAGCTTTCCTGCAAGGAGGAATTCTATTTTGAAATCTTCACATTCTATCTATTTACAAGTTTTACTAGAAAAAACTATTTCCATTGCTTATGCTATGTATTTTTTGCCATCTATATATAATGGATTCAATTTTCTTGGTTGGCAATTTAGTTCGAAAATAAAACTATCTTTTCAAAATACGAATTCTAACAAACGCAATTTCCAATTATCATTGGGAATCTTCCTCGTTTTATTTTCCTGTTCAGCAAATAAACCAAAGGACAAGAGTCTACTTCTGAGTTTGCTCACAACTCCTACTGATTCTGTTAAGGCATATTTCTCTTACCCGGGACGGTTTACTGATCTAGACAAAAAAAGAAACGTCTTAGAAAAAGTATTATCTGTCATCCAAAATGCAAAATTCTCTTTAAAAATTCATGCCTATTCTTTTAATAATCCAGAGATCATCACAGCCTTAAAAGAAGCAAGTAATCGTGGAGTCAAAATAGAAATAGTCGGTGATAAAGACCAGAATTATGATTTGCTAAAAGAAAATGGATTTACAGTCAATATCTGGAAGCAATCCGGGCTTCATCATGTTAAAGTAATCTTAGCGGATAATCAGACTTTGTTCACAGGAACTGGAAATTTTTCGAGGCAGGGACTAACAAACGACTGGAACGGTTACATCCAATTAGACGTAGAAAAACAAAATCGTTCCAGTCTAGTGGATTTTTTAAATGAAAGCCTACCCAGTCCCGTCTTAGATACAAATGGAATTTCGTTTATCGGCTCACCGGAAAATGGTTTTTTGAGTCAGAATTTACTATTAGAAAAAGTAGAAGGGGCTAAATTTTCCATTGAATATCTGATATTCGATCATTTCGATGCTGTATTAAGTCATGCGCTAAAAAAAGCATCCGCACGCGGTGTTCAAGTCACAGGTGTATACGACGCACCCGTAGACGATGAAGGCGAATACCTGGTAAATGATTTTTACGGTCTTAGTTCTTCTATTTATAAAGACGGAAATGAAGACATTGTAGAAACGAGCTCTTTTCCAGAAGGGGGACTTCTTCATCACAAGAGTATGGTCATTGACGGTAACGTGTTATTATCCGGTTCTTATAATTATTCAAGTAATGCAAGGGATTCCAACCGCGAGATTTTATACAAAACAGAAAATTCTTATTTAGTTTCTGAATTCCAAAAAGAATTTAACCGTGTGAAAGAGAAATCCTATCTTGTTCCAAGGCTTAAATTTCATAGTTTTTCCAATAAAAAAACTCTCGATTCCTCGGCACTGACAGGGAATACTCTTTGTTTCCCTGAGAATATTGACTCGCCGGTGATCGAGCTTGGAACTGGAATCTGGAAGACTTATCTCTATTATCCCAAGCTTAAAAATACGAAGTGCATTTTACTTTCTACCTATGAAACTATTTCGTCTGGACTGACTCATGGAAGTAAATCAGATTTTCTTTCGTTAGGTGGGCTTTGGGATTCCTTTCAAGTTTATGATCGAAATTCAAATATATCCTATCATTATTCTTCTCCAAACCCAAATCCCTTATTTCATTCAGGTAAAAAAATTATAAGCAAAAACCCAAAGTATCTAAGCTTTACTTCTTCTCGAATCTATTTTGAAATGAAAGAAAATCTACCATTAGCCGCTAGAGAAATTCAAGTCTGGATTCCAGGAAAGAATTTACGCGCATCTAAAGTAGAACAACCTGTAGCCACAGAAGAGTGGTATACAGCAATTATTCCCACAACTTCGAGCGAACGGTTCTACGCTGGAGTATTTATTGATACGCCAGAGGTAATTTATTTCTTCTGCTTCCAGGATAGAACTAAGTCCAACCGGGATTCTTTCGATTACCTGCTCAAACAAATTTATTTAAACAGTGATCAAAGAAATTCTATGGAGACAAGCTGTGTTCGAAATGATTGAGATATAAGAACTAGGTCGAATGTGTAGCCCAAGTTGACGATTGCCCCTGTCCCCCAAAGGTAACTACGAAGCCGTTAGGCTGAGTAGTTGCAAAGACTGAAAAGCTTGGCTCGGGGCTCAACGCTGATTTCGATTCCCGAGGCGAACTCGTAGGAATCGAAATTTACAATCTCAAAAATGCCGACCTCTCTATTCTAGAAGCCAAAGGTATTAAAGTATTAGAAACTGCTTAATGAAAACTCCCTGTTTTTTCACTTACAGGTTTCGATATTAAATGGCTTTTTCCTAGCCTAATTTTATTTTTTTAGTTCCAAAAAACCTGTAAAACATAAGTCTAGTAGTTAGAGCCATGAACAAGAGTAGCACACGTTTTTTCGCAAATTCCTTTGGACTTCGAATTCTTCCAAATATCATTCTATGCCTTTCCCTCGGCTTTTTAGGCTGCCTTTTCTTTAAAAATGCCTACCAGGAAATTAAAATTCTAGAAAATGAAGATGTCTTTTTTCAAGCTGCTAAATTAGTTTTGGGTTTATCATTTGTTGCTGGGTTTATATTAAAAAGATTTTTACAGGGAATACGCGCCCTCTATTTGGAATACTCTGTCTTAATTCTTTTAATCATTGAAATGATTACTCTGAGTGAATTTTCTTCTGGCATTTTACAAGTAGATTATATTTTCTATACGGATATTTTTTTATTCTTTGCGAGTTTAAATGCCTTAGTAACCGGGATGCTCGGGGCGCGGCTAAAGAACTTTAGACTCTGGGGATTTTTGGCAGGGGGTACAAGTTATATCATTTATGCTTTTTTAAATCCATCCATTGTCATCAAGGCAGAAAATTACCTTATGCCACTAGTTTTTGTTATGGCTTTAGAACTACTGCTTTTTTCTATCATCCCTAAATCGCATAACGCAAGTAACAAGCAAAATCCAAAGACTTATCCAATCAATGATATATTATTTTATTCATCCCTTTCTTTATTCGTATGTCATGCAATCCTTTATTATATGAATATTAAAAAGCCTGATTCTTTTATTCTCGGTGCAGGTCTAGGTCTTTTATTTTTTAATATTATTTTCCATTATAGCTTTTTAAATCGTAGGGTTAGATGGAAATATTTTGTAGGTAGAGTAATACTAATTGTTAGCCTCATACTCACAATGCATCTTTCTCGGTTTGAATTAGCGAGCGGCATTTTACTTTTTCTTGATACCGCATGTATCGCAATCTATCGTCCCAGTAAAAATAAATTAAATCTCATTTTACTTTCAATAGTCGGTGGCTTATCCCTGTATGTCTTAACTCATTTTTTAAATATCTATTATTTACGCTATGAATTTAGATATTCATTTGTATTTGTATTTATTTTACTTGTATGGACACCTCTCTTATTCCTAAACTCAATTAAAATATTAAATAAATTTTTCACAGTTCTCTTAAGTTTTGTTCTTGCGGCATATTTCTTTTCTCCAC
>JANYCR010000439.1 GCA_025360185.1 Leptospiraceae bacterium
TCGAATCGCCTACTGAAAATAATCCCAATAACGAAAACTGACAACCCTTCGCCTCTGCTAATATCGGTATCGACGAATCAGGATTTACCTCACCTGCATAGTCATACATCGTAAATAGTCGCCCACCAACGGGACCAGATGCACAATTTAATAACATTAAAATTAATAGTAAAAAAACCTTCTTCATCTGGATTCTCCTACTACTATCGTACAGTGTCTATGATAAAAGCCACCTAATATCGCTAACACTTCTTCTTCTATCATTCCTATTTGATTGATAGCTCCATCTACTTTCGCATCATATATCCTAGAACTTCCAAACGCTACTAAATACAAAAACGAATGAGAACATGCTCGACCACTCTTCTCTAATCGAGCATGACCAGAATACATTACACTTGATCCTATATGATAAAATACTCCACCCTTTAATAACACCGCGCCCTCAGAATAAGATTCTATCGGATGGGTGTTCGGGGAAACAGGATAAGGCCACGAGCGTAAATTAATTCCCGTACAGGAATTCATTACCATGAATAAAAGAAATATCGCACTGTGAATTATTAGCTGGATTTGAATGGCAATTAATTTTAACATGTTTAGACACCTTTCAAAAAAAGAAATATTCAGTAAAGATTTTTTCTTCTAGGATTACGTAGTTACACCAAAATTTATTTACCTTTTTATTGCAATTCTTGTGGCGTTTTTTAAATCGTCTTTGAGCTACAAAAACAGTTTATGAAAGTTGATTAATTACCAGGTGATGATATAGGTACAAAAATTAGCTCCATTTTTCCTTATTGGTTTATCTGCGGCTAATGTGAAGACTGCGCCCGGCTCAAACCGTCTTGCTAATTTTTGAGCGGCAACTGCTTCCTATCCGCAATACTCTGAATCAAACTCTCAAAGATACTGTCAAATTTTTATGAGTATAGGTAATAGTAACTTTGAGAGTATTAGAAAGAATAACTTTGGTATTCCGCCAGGAGATTTTATTAAAAAATGATCCGGACTTTATCGCTAAAGCCCGACTAGAAAAAAATTATATCTCTATTTCAAGTCCCTCATATGCCATTATAATATCCAAAGCGTTGTTCTTATCAAACATTTCTTTGTAATTCAGAGCGCGGAGATACACGGCATCAAGCTTATCATCATCATAAGATGGATCGTGATGAAACATTACGAGTTGCTTTACGCCTGCCTTAAGGGCAATATCAGTCGCAATAGATGCAGAGCTATGACCCCAGTCGATTTTCTTTAACGATTCATCAAAAGTGTACTGAGTATCAAAGACCAAAACGTCAGCCCCTCTAAAATACTCAATATACAGGTCGATATTTTCCATTTCATCAATATTAAATTCAGCATCAGAACAAAATATAAACGTTTTATCTTCCTCTGTCATCTTATAGGAATAACTTCCACCTGGATGGCGCACCGATTTAGAAAGTAAGGAAATATTGTCTATTTGAGCCACATCCCCTTCTTGCACGAAGAAAAAATTCTTAGTCGCAGACAAGGCTTCATATGGGACAGGGAAGTGAGTGTTACGGTGCTGGTATTTAATTCTGTCCTCTAATCCATCAATGGAAGTATAAATATCAAACCGGTTGCCAGGGATGTAAAGTGGCACAAAAAAAGGAACCCCCTGCAAATGATCCCAATGCGTATGGGTAAATATCCAATTCGCCTTACCCTTCCCTTCAAGAAAGCCTTCCATTAATATAGAATTACCCAACTCTCGAAGGCCTGTTCCCCCATCAATAATATAGAGGTTATTCTTGGAATCACGGATTTCAAGACAGGTTGTATTCCCACCGTACGTATTGAGAATTGAGAAATTCAACGTATCTAAGAAGCTTTTTATTGAATCCTGGCTTTGTATATCAGCCGGAGTTGCCATAGCAAGGATTTTCTCTACTTTGGACTTAATTGCCTTACCAGAACTAGGAGAGGCAATAGAGCCTCGAACGCCCCAAAATTTAATTTTCATGAGTGAATGAATATAAATTCGTGAATAGATTGCAAGATAAATTATTTATAAAAAAATGTTTTTTTATAGATAAATTCCTTGCAACATAGGAACGATATACTAAGAGTATCAAAGAGGAATTATGTTTAAATCAGAAGTCGAAGTAGTCAACGGTGTTTGTACAATCTCCCTAAATGGTAACATTAGCTTAAAGAATGCTATTCAGTTAAAAGAGCTAATCATGAAACAGGTAGATAATGGTATTTTGGATATAGTATTGGATTTTGGTGAAAATGTATATATTGATTCATCCGGTATCGGAGCAATCTTCAATTCACAAAAATATGTGAATGAAAAGAACGGGATTCTCAAGATAAAAAATATCGGACATGAAACGATGACTATCCTTAAGATTGCCAATCTGGATAAGCATCTCAATATTATCTAGTAGCTAAGATTTAATTACTGATAGTTATTTGGCTCGTCGCCTTTTTTTTGCGTTAAACATTCGATAGGCGACTTCCCAGCCATGATTCACAGTCTGTATTAAAGATTTTTTATTTGTAGTTGTTAGACCTATATCTATTTTTTGTTCTGGGTCTAATATTTTTATCCTCACTCCACGCGGCGGATTATTGAGAATAGCCTTAGCTTCATTGTAGGCTAAGTGATGTTTTTCTCGTAGAAATTTTGCTACACTCGGGAGGGTTGGAAATGATAAGTAACTTACGATTTTCCCCACTGGTTCAGAAAAATGCATTCTAGATTTGTTTAATACCACAGTAATATCCTTGTAACCCGCTTCTATTACTGCCTTAATAGGAATCGGATCCATCACGCCTCCATCCGAATACAATTTTTGGTCAAGCCATTCTTTTCCTTTCGTTGCAATGGGAAGAGATGTTGCAGCTTTTAGCAATTGCAGCAAATTGTCCTTACTCGCTCGAACATATTCAGGAAGGAGAGTGTGAAGATTAGAAACTACTATATAAAATGGAACCGTAGTTTTCTTATGCAGGATTTCGGTTCTTAACTTATACTTTTCTCCCATTAAATAATCAATTAAGTACTTATGATCTAGGGGTTTTTTCCCTTTAAGAAAATTAAAAAGTGATATAAACTTTGATCCATCTAACTCATTCTTCCAAATATCTAGAATACTTTTTTTCGAAACTGGCTCCCTTTCATCTTCAATTGTATAATAGGCTAAAGAGCATGAACCAGCAGAGACTCCGATCACCAAATCAAAATTATCCACAGGGTAGTATTTGCACATAGCAGATAGCACCCCGCCTGCAAAGGCTCCACGCATTCCGCCACCTTCTACTATCAGAACTTTAGAGGTTTTATCTTGGTTTATAGGTAAATTCATTTATGTGCAAAAATATTATTAGCTCCATTCTTGTAAACTATCCGATTTTGAAAACGTAAAAAAGAAAAAAGAAATTTCTAGACATACTTATCAACTAAGGAATGCATGAGATGGATAATGGAAATAAATTTAAAAAAAGAGATTTGGCATGATTAAAATGAAACTATTTTTTTTTATAGAGAAAGATGTAATAAAAATAAAAATTCAAAAGTTAGTAGAAGAGAGGTTTACTATGAAATTTTTTAAAAATATTTTAGTAATTAATATGTTACTATTTTTTACTGGTTGTACAGCTTGGCCGGCACTTATTCCTGTCCCACCTGGTAAGAAAAAAACAACGATTTATCCAATTCCTCTTCCAGCT
>JANYCR010000492.1 GCA_025360185.1 Leptospiraceae bacterium
GGTTGGGATATAAACGTAGTAACCGCTCAAGAAGCAGTGGGTTATGTTGGCACTGCTTTAAAACCAGGCTCTTATCCAAAATGCAAATTGGAAAAAGAGTTGGGGGAATTGAAGGAGTAAGTCATAGAGTAGTTGCGGGCATCTCGATACGACGCTAACGCTGCTAAGAAGCATCACTCGATGACCGAGCTTTCTATTCTAGTTTAAAGAAGAGTTCGGTCACCGAGTGAAAAATTCAATTCTTATTGGATTTTTTGTATCGAGGTGCCGCTACTAATATAAAATCCTAGTCTTAATACTCATTGGATTTTTAATAATTTCTTCTTTGACTTGATCGCCTAGATTTTTATTTAGATCCATGATGAGATAACCAATATCAGCCGTAGTCGATAAAAATTGAGCGCTGATGTTGGCACCCATATCAGAAACAATTTTGTTAATATCACGCAGGAATCCAGGTTGATTCTTGTGAACATTTAAAATTCTGTAATTGTCCTTAAGCAGCGGTAATTCTACATTTGGAAAATTAACTGCAAACGAAGTAGAACCATTATTTACATAACGAAGAAGTTTATTAGCAACTTCGAGTCCAATATTTCTTTGGGCTTCTTCCGTGCTTCCTCCAATATGCGGAGTGAGTATCACATTTGGAAGATTTTGAAGTGGACTAACAAATGGATCTTTGTTTGACTTTGGCTCTTCTGGAAACACATCAATACCCGCTCCAGCTACATGCCCCGATTTTAAAGCAGTGGCTAATGCGTCTATGTCTACAACTTTTCCACGTGAGAGATTGAGTATATAAGAACCTTTCTTTAATATAGAAATTTCTTTTGCACCCATTAGGTTTACTGTATCTGGACTTTCTGGAACGTGAAGTGTAATGAAGTCAGCATTTTTCAATACTTCTTCATAGGTGTCTGCTGGTTGTGCATTGCCTAATGGAAGTTTGGTTTGAATATCATAGAAAATTACTTTCATTCCGAACGATTCTGCAAGAATCGAAACCTGTGAGCCTATATGCCCATAACCGATGATGCCTAAAGTTTTGCCACGTACTTCAAAACAGCCTGCTGCTATTTTATTCCATTTGCCATTATGTGCATCTCTAGATTGATCTCCTGTCTTACGCGCGAGAAAAATTATCTCAGCGATTACAAGTTCTGCTACACTTCTTGTATTGCTATAAGGAGCATTGAAAACAGGGATTCCTTTTTTTTCTGCATCGGAAAGATCCACTTGGTTTGTTCCAATACAGAAACAACCGAGGGTTAAAAGCTTGTGAGCATTTTCAAAAACTTTTGCTGTTACATTTGTCTTGCTTCGAATTCCTAGAACATGCACATCTTTGATTGCTTCGCACAAGTCATCTTCTGTATATGCATCTTTCATGAGTTTTACGGAAAAGCCATCATTCTTGAAAAGATTGAGCGCATTTTCGTGAATGTTTTCGAGTAAGAGAATATTAATTTTATCTTTTGGAAATGAAATCATAATTACTAATTTTATAAAAAGACCAATCTTGTAATTGATTTTTTCGGTAAGTTATTTATTTTAAAATAAAATTAGGAGTTTATTTTAAAAATGAGAAGAATGCTTTTTTCCCAATATATTTTTTTTAGTATTATGCTTTTTTTAGTTCATTGTAATAGTTTTCAAGTTATACCAGAACCGAATTTAGAACAGGTAACTGTCAAATCAGAGACAATCTGCACTGAGTTTACCTGGTATTGGCCTTTTTGCACTCGCGGCAAAGCTAAGAGTTTGATGATTAAGGGTATTTACAATAATATCACGGGAGAAAAAAAATACTACCTAGACTACCACCTCAGCATGCTAGACACAGATTTACCCGTAGGCTTATCAATCAATTTAGATGGGATTTATTATAATTTAAAAAAGGTATCTACTGATTATACCGAAATAGTTAAACTCGAATCCGAAATCAATGCAGAGGTCATTTCTAAAATTAATTCCTCTAAAAATAATTTTGCATTTAGCTACTCGAATCGAAAGGATACTCTGAATTTTGCGCTCAGTTCGGGGGAGACTAAAGAGTTTGTTAAGCAATTAAATGATGTTGTAAAACGAATTAATGCCCAAGAAAAACTGAAGATTGTAAATTAGTCTTATAGAGACTACGTAATAAGATTTAACACCGAGGCATTGAATGACAGAGGATAATAATAGAGTTGTTGAAAAATTAAAATGGATGAGCTTACGTTTACGCTATTTAATTTTTCAACACCTCTAATGCAATAATTATGAATATACGTACCGTAAAAATAAATCTCTTTCTAATCTTATTACTTCTTTCCTGCCAGTCGTTTCCGGGCAAGCGCGCGTTCAACTTGATTTATATTAATCAGAGAAATTGTGGATTCTTTCAGTTCTACAGGGATGGAAGCTTTCGTTATTTGCTCGGAGACAGGATGCAAGAGAAATGTGCGGATAATAAAACTTTACCGGCACCACAATTGGGAGACATCGGCAAATATTCCTTTGACGAGAAAACAAGCCTTACACCTTCTTTATCTCTTATCTCTACGCATAAAGGAACTTTCGAAATTCGATTTGAAGAAGATTTGAAGACTTTGTATTTAAAAAGAAAAGCTGCGCTAGATGAAGAACGATTTGACAGAATGAAATGAGTATATACAAATACCCTACTGATATTTTAAAATTTCTAGAAAATAATTTTTTAGAAATAGAATCTATGTTTGAACGAATAGAAAGACTTGTAGATTTTTTAGAGGATCATGAAGTTAAGGAATCTAAAGAGAGAATTATTCGATGTATTTTATTTTTATCGTCTGCTAATGAAAACTTATTTCTACAATACATCGAGCTTGCAAGGCTGGATTATAGGGATTTAATTTATTTAGCAGAATACGAAGACGAAAAGCAGGTTCGTAATTTTATAAATTCATTTTAAAACTAGTAAGCAATACCAACTCTTTTTTGATAAGTAGTTTCGTTATCTAAATTCTTCAGAATAAAATCAGCTACATCTTCCACGGAAATCCTTCTTCCATCCACCGGCAAATAATCATTAGTCGTTCTATAGATTCCTGTTCGTTTTTCTTCTGGCATCTCGGGGGCACAAACCATTGTCCAATTAACGTTTGTTTTTTGAAAAGTTTCGTATACTTTCCAATTTTCTGCTGAAACAAGTTTAAAAATCTCAGGGTAATTGGGTCTGTTTCTTCTGAGCCCATATTCAGGGTCGTCCAGGATTCCAGCACCAGCTATGCCGATTACCCTCTTTATACCTGATTTTTCCATTCCAGCTATGATGTTTTTCATTCCTACGGATAATACTGAGTAGTCTGGCTTGGTAGAACGCCCGCTTAACGCAGACAAAACAAAGTCTTTTTCTTTGATCGCATTTTCTACTTCTTCTCTATTAAATACGTTTCCTGAAAGGATTTCTAAGTTTGGATGGCTAGTTGTTATTTTATTCTTATCTCGAACAAAAGCGGTTACCCGGTATTTGTCGGTTAAAGCATATTCGACTAATCGCTGTCCAACTCTACCGCTTGCTCCAAAGATGATGATTTTATTCACGAGTTAAATGCTACTCTATTTCTGCCTGAACTTCTAGCTTCACTTAATAATTCTTCTGCTTCTTTCATGCGTATTTCAGGATTTGGATTTTGAGTTAGGGAAAGACCTACTGAAATTGTAAAAGCAATTATATTCCCGTTTGAGTTGATTGGAATACTTGCTACTTTAGAGCAGAAATTTTCGAATAAAGGAATTGCATCCTCTTTTGAAATATTATTGATTAGAACGGCAAATTTTTTCCCTTCCAGACGAAATAGAAAATGGGATTTAGAAAAATGCTCTCTGGCAATGATTCCAAGTGATTTTAAAATTAAATCTCCTGCATCATTTCCAAATTCTGAGTTTAGTTTTTTAAAATGATCAACGATATATATTGCGACTACTGTTTGTTTACCAGCAGCTAATAGGATTTTGCTTTTTTCCCAAAAGTATTTGCGGTTGTAAAGCTCGGTCAGGAAATCCCGTCGGGATAGATCTCGAATTCTTTCTATACTTTCGAGTGCGTCCATATTCATATTGATTCGACAGGCAAATTCTTCTTTGGTAAATGGCTTTGTAATAAAGTCATTTACCCCAATTTTTATAAACTTGGAAGAAATATTTTTTGTATCATTTCCGGAGATAGAAATAATGATCAGAGATTCCTTGGAGTATTTCTCTCTTAGCCGCAGGGTAAGCTCAAACCCGTCCATTTCTTTCATGTTGTAGTCTGTTAATACGAGTTTGATGTCTGGATTTTCTTCTACTATGTTTAAACAATCAAGCCCGTTTTTGGCTTCAAGGACATTAAACATTTGAAGTTTTAGTAGATCACTTGTGAGTTTACGAAATAGCGGTGAATCGTCAGCAACCACAACTTTTGTTTCGCTGTTTCTTAAAATTTGTTTTAAGAGTTTAATTACATAGTCCATATCTTCTTTCCGAGATTTAAAGATATAGTCTATGATATTTTTCTCTAAAATTTTATTTCGAATTTCATCATTTAGTTCGCCCGTAATTACAATCACAGGAACTTTGTGCGCAAGCATATAGTCAATATGCTCAGTTCCCTTTGCATCTACAACGTTCAAATCAACTAATGCAAGTAAGATAGAACTTCTTTCTTGTTCTAATACTACTTTTGATTCTGTAAACGAACTGGCAAGAATTGAATCCATTCCCATATCGTTTTTAATGCGAACGGCTATTAGTTTGGAAAAAGATTTACTATCATCGATTATAAAAATTTTATCTTTCATTGTTTTTACTAATCACGGCACTGCTACTATTTATAGGATAATTCTAACATGCGGGTAACAGATCGTTTGCCCTTATCTATTATTTCTTGATCGAGGATAATTTCATATTGCTCATAAAGAAGCGAGTCCCTAATCTTCTCGAGAGTGATTTTTTTCATATGAGGACAAGTCTGGCATGTGGACACAAATTTCTTCTCCGGAAATTCTGATCTGAGATTATCGCCCATCGAGCATTCTGTAATGAGCATTATATTTTTTGCATTTGATTTGGAAATAAAATTTGCCATCTCTGCAGTTGAGCCTGCAAAGTCAGATGCATCGACGACATCGCTCTTGCATTCTGGATGAGAAATTACTACTAAGTCATCGAATAGACTGCGAGTGCTTTCTATATCTTGCTTAGTGTAAAGTTCATGCACCATACAACTTCCCGGGTGAGTGATTAGCTTTTTCTTAGTATGTTTTTGAACGTTAGATGCAAGGTATTGGTCAGGTAGAAAAATGACAGTATCCGCGTCCAATGAGTTTACTATCTTGATTGCATTTCCAGAGGTGCAGCAAACATCAGTTTCCGCTTTTACCTCTGCTGAACAATTCACATAGGTCACGACTGGAACTCCGGGGTATTGTTTTTTTAAATCAATTACATCTTGCCTAGTAATGCTTTCGGCTAGAGAACAGCCTGCTTTTAGATCAGCGATTAACACCTTCTTATCCGGTGAGAGAATCTTTGCAGTCTCTGCCATGAAGTGGACACCGTTAAATAAAATGATATCGGCTTTCGTCTCTGCTGCCATTTTACTCAAGTAAAGGGAGTCACCGACTATATCAGACACTCCGTAAAATACGTCAGGCGTCATATAGTTGTGCCCGAGTAGTACCGCATTTTTCTCTTTTTTTAGGCGATTGATTTCTTCGATAATGGGAAGTCGTTTCTCAATCTCGTAGCCAGTGTAAGTTAATTCTAGATGCTTGATTAAATCTTCTGTTTTCATAGTTTTTAAAATGGCTGAGTCGGGTAGGTAGCCCCAGTCCCTTTCAGTCCAGTCTCCTCGCTGTTTCCATTATTACATGTTGTCATACAAGTTCCCCATGCGGCGGACGCTGTAATCGTAGTTGATTTTTGTGCGTCCCTGTATGTTTTTGTTGTTGGATACTTTGCTCCCGTGCACACCGAATTTGCGGAATTGAATAATAAGGCACAATTTTTCCAACAATTCAGAAAACCAATTAGAATTGATTCTGTTCTTTTGTCACTGGTCTGTATACCATTTTTTAATCGAGTTAATTCAGAATCCGAGCAAACAGTGCTTTGACTATCTGCCGCAATAATACAAGAACTCTCAGTAGATGTAAAATTAAAGCATGCCGCTTGCGTGGATGAATTTGGCGTTTTATTATTTTGTAGATAAAGTAATAGTTGTATCTGTTGCTCTTTTTTTTTGGTGTCTTCGCCTCCACCACAACTACCATTTATAGTTAGTAAAATTGAAACATATACAAAGAAATGGATTCCTTTCATAGATTGAATTCATTTTTTCATAGACTCACTCCTTGGAAAGCAAGAAATTTACAGAACTTTTTTGGGATTTTGCTACAGCCTGTAAAGGAAAAAATAACGATAATATAGCAATCTATCATGAATAAAAAAAATTATAAATTAATCGGAATTCTTTTGGTATTGGTGGCTTTTATCATAGGCGCATTGTTTTACTATTTTAAAATTTATAAAAAAAACTTAGAAGAGCCAGACTATTATGGTAGTTCGGATTCCTTGTTTCAAAGGTTGAAAGAAAATCCTTCTTACCTGGTAGAAGAAAATTTGCTTCAAATTAATTCTGTTTCCCTTATAGAATACTTTAGAACTAGAATGCTTTTTCATACCTATACAAACCCTAGCTCTCCCAAACAAAATTTTCAATCAGAGTTAGAAAGAGATTTTCCTGGTGAAAGAGGGCAGGTGCTAATCGAACTACTTGACGCCTATCTTCGCTTTGATAAACAAAAGCAAGATATAATAAAAGATTCTGATTTAGATTCCTATGAAAAGATTTTAAAAATAGAAATGCTTCGTATAGAACTCTTCGGAGAAAATCTTGATCCACTCCTTTACCCTAAAAAAGATTCTGAAACAATTGAACGCTTTTATGAATACGCAGAGCGCTACTTAAAGAAGCATTACACCGATATGCCGCGCTCTAAGAAGAATCATCTTTATAGAGCCCGTCGTGAAATCTATGGTAGCGAATACGAACGATTATACGCTCAAGAGCCAGTTCGGCTTCAATTCGATCTAGAATTAAAAATCAACGAGCGCGAGCTTAGTATTCTAAATGAATACGAAAAGAAACAAGCGATTGCTGAGTTGAAAGAAAAGTTGGGGAGAGAGGAATAATCGTGTACGCCTTGTTAGTAGACATTAGCTATAACCGCTCCTCCACCGCAGTTGAGTAAAAGGAATCTTATCGAAAATCATACTTTGCCTAATAAAGAGGAACTTCAAAAGACTACCACCGATTACACCGATGAACACCGATAAAAGAGTTTTAACCTTTTAATTTGTGGGATTTGAAAAGAATAGAATTATGAGAGAGGTTGGATGCAAATTAGCGAAAGGGCTAGAAAAAAACTGCATGCTCCAACTCATATTTGCCCCATTTGGCATAGCAATCTATTTTTAAAAGTAGACCTATAGCCCGCATCTATCTAATTCATTCGTTTTCCGATAATTAAATTGAGTCGAATATAATATGAGGCAATTATTGTTAGTCGCAATTTTTATTGTGTTAAGCGGTCACTGCTCCGGCGATAAGAAACCTAAAATAAAATTCCTTCTGCCTATTACAAGCCTAGTGACTCCAAAGACAATACAAGTGGGACAGGCGTCAGGGAACACAAATGAATTTGGCAATAAGGCAAGTATTCAAGTAGTTATGAAGAATGAGCCGAGTAATAAGGTTTACGTTTGCCTTACTAGTTCGGATACTACAAACGGCGGGACAATACTTGCATCTAGCCTTGTAAAAATTGACATGGGTATTTGTAATTCAACGAAAAGCTACTTAGAATTTAACCCTCAAAATTGGATGAATGCGCAAACCTTTCAAGTGGTAGGAAGTCGAGGGACTATTTCGGTGAGCGGGAATACTGTTTACAGTATTCAATTCAAAGTAGAAAGCGCAGATGCTAGTTACAGCAATTATCCGCTTCCAGATGTAAGTCTCACCAATCTAGATATTGATATATCTGGTTTTTATTTCGTAAGAACTTATATTAGTGGGCTAACCAGTAGTATTCAGTTGCAAAATAATGCTAGTGAGAGCCTAACTCTAATTGAAAATGGGTATAATAATTTTCCAACACCAATCGCAAACGGCTCCGGGTATTCCATTTCCATACAAACGCAAGCTTCAGGACAAGTATGCTCTATTTCGAATCTTCCTTACGGAACATCTAGCACAAATGTGATTATTCAAATTTTATGTGTATCTGGATTTCTCTTCAATGGAACACTTTTATCCAGTGCGAACCCGCCCACGTTAAATCAATCTTTTACAGGTCTTGTCACATTAGCCGGAAGTTTTCCTGCAACTGTTGCCAATGGAAATGTAGACGGAGCTGGGGCTATAGCAAGATTTGATAACCCAATAGCAATTACCTCGGATGGAACAAATATTTACGTAGCCGATATTTTTAATAATGCTATTCGAAAAATTGCGATTGGAACTAATGTAGTTTCCACTTTAGCGACTATTTCAAGTTTGCCGCATGGCGTTGCTACTGACGGGGTTAATGTTTATGTATCCGCTTATGGATCGGATACCATTTTTAAAGTAGAGATAGCAACCGGAATGGTTACAACTCTTGCGGGAAGTTCCCCTTCGGGCGATGTAGTCGGTGCCGGGACATCTGCAAAATTCAATCAACCTACTTACCTGACTACCGATGGAAGTAATTTATTTGTAGTAGATAGAGGGAACGGAAAAGTAAAACAAATTGTTCTTAGCACAGGAATTGTATCTAGCATCGTAACTGGATTGAATTCACCAAATGGGATTGCAACAGACGGAACAAATCTTTATATTGCTGAAACAGGAAATCATAGAATACTAAAATATGTAATCGCAACCACCGCTCAATCAGTAATTGCAGGAACAGGCGTATCGGGTAATTCTGATAATGCGACAGGAACACTTGCTCAATTCAATGAACCTTATGGTGTCACAATGGATGGAAGTTATTTATATATACTCGAAGGCATGGGTAAAAATTTAAAAAAAATGCTATTAGCCTCTCCAAACTCTGTGACTACAATTATGTCACAGAACGACGGATACTCAGATGGTGCAATCGGTGTAGCACAATTTTGTAACATAGGGGCTAATTGTGATTCGTCTATAACATTCGATGGAAGCTTTCTGTATCTAGCGGATAGGTTTAATCATTCTATTCGAAAACTGTATTATTAATTACTTTTTCATCACTGCAAATAGTGTATTATTCATCATAATTGATTTGATCCTTTGCTTCGAGGTAATGCACTCCGGGTTTCATACCTTTTAGAGCTAGCCTAAAATTTGCTCTAAGCTTTTAATTTGTAATAACCCTTACGTCTAAAGTATTTTTTGGTTTCCTCAAAAACTAAAAGTAAAATCATTCCATGAAATGCAAATAAATATACATGCCAGGGAACTGCTCTAAAAAAATAAACATATCGCAGATCTGTATAAATGAACGCATAACTCAACGTTAACTCAAAAATAATCCCCGCGATAATAAGTGGATTCGAAACAAGATTTAATAAGAAAGGAAAGCGCTCTAGAACTCTAGCTAGAACAGAGCGAGTCGGTTTAATGATAAATCCATCGAGCGGTTTCGCGAAATTAGACAGCGTAAGTAAAATAAGCTTAATTGGAAATAAAAAAAGTTCTTTTACGAGAACTGATAATACCTGAATCGTTTCATTTTTATTTATGCTTTCAATTGTATATTGGATATTGATTGAATACGAGTAGTGAGCAATTTTCCAAGTTCGTATTCTCTGTAAAACGCCTTCCCTCACGCTACTGTGCAAAAAATCCTTAGAAAAAAGAGATGTTTTCCACGACCTCTTGCACATAACGTTTGCAATTTGTGTCGCAACGGTAGGAAAAAAGAATGCAGTAAGAGATTGCAAATAAAATTCCGTAGAAAGACTCATATTTAATTTGTCAGGACTCTGTGGAAGAGCTAAGAAAGAAAATCCATCTTTCATAAATCCACTTGTATAAATAAAGTAGTAATACGTCGTAAAACAAGAAAAGGCAAGAATAGAGCCCTGCACAAAATAACTTTTCAGAATAAATCCAATTGAAAGAAGTTTGTCTGTTTTTTTGCGTGGAGGTTTTTCCATTATACCTCTTTCTGGGGGCTCAACACCTAAACCCATGGCTGGGATTAAATCAGTTCCCACATCTACAGCGAGAACTCCCATAACTGTCATCACAAGTGGAAAACCCGGAATTAATATCCATAGGATAAATGGAATTAACTCCTGTGGATTACTGTTAAATATATACGCAGAAAATTTTTTGATATTCTCAAATATTGCCCGTCCCTCTTCGATAGCAGAAACAATGGATGCAAAATTATCATCCGTTAAAATAATTTCTGCTGCTTCCTTTGCCACATCTGTTCCGCGAAGTCCCATCGCAATTCCTATGTCTGCTTTTTTTAAGGCAGGTCCATCATTTACTCCATCACCTGTAACGGCAACAATTTCGCCTAGATTCTGTAAGGCAGTTACAATTCGAAGCTTTTGTTCGGGAGACACCCTGGCAAATATGCATTCGCCCTCTTTTAAGAACTCTGTAAGTGCTTCCTCTTTCATAAAAGCAATTTCTGATCCAGTGATTACTTTTAATTTACCACTGCTCCCTAGTCCAATCTGTCTTCCAATACTTTCTGCTGTTAACGCATAATCACCAGTAACTATCATGACTCGAATTCCTGCCGTATGACATGCTTTTATTGCTGCTGGGACATTAGGTCGAATTGGATCAGAAAGAGCAGCCAGTCCTAAGAAGACTAATTTTTTTTCTGCGGCTTCTACTGAATAGTCGCTATTTGTTTGTTCAAACTCTCTCATGGCAAATGCGAGAACTCTTAATCCTCTCTTTGCCATTGCATCATTTTCCAGTTTGATCGTATCTCGCAAACCATCACTCATGGGGATAATACCTTCTCTGGTAAGCGCAAACTCAGAGCGCTCCAATACTTCAAGGGGTGCACCTTTTACATAGATTAAATTCTTGCCTAAATTTTCATTGTGAATTACTACACTCATTCGTTTACGAATGGATTCGAACGGATTCGAACGGATTTAAAAAAATTCGATGTGCCGTTCCCTGTAGTCCCGCTCTCTTTGCAAGTGTAAGAAGTGCCCCCTCCGTTGGATCCCCGATTACTTTAATATCATTTCCATTCGTTTCTAATCGCGCATTATTACAATTATACGCACAGGTAAGTAATTCTTTCAAACTCGTGAATCTAAAAATATCATCCTTTGAAAGTTTTTTATCTCCCTGCCAGAGTTCGCCCACAGGATCATATCCAGAGCCTTTCACTTCAATGTGTAGAGAATCAGCGTAAACTTCAGTTACCATCATTAAGTTTTGCGTTAGGGTTCCAGTCTTATCCGAGCAGATAACAGTGGTACAACCCAATGTCTCAACACTGGAAAGATTTTTTACAATTGCATTTCGTTTTGCCATTCTAGAAACGCCCATCGCCAAAGCAAGAGTAACCGTTGGAAGTAATCCTTCGGGCACATTCGCCACGAAAATTCCAATGAAAAAAATAAACGCCTGAACAAATGTAAGTCCTGCAAAAAACCAACCCAAAAATAAAAAGCTAATCCCTATTCCAAAAGCAAGAATAGAAATTGCAATTACAGTTCTATTCAATTCTTTTTGTAAGGGACTTTCTTCTACTTTAATTGCTTGGGTGAGTCCTGCGATTTGTCCGATTTCAGAATTCATTCCAGTTCCGAATACTATTGCTTTTGCGCTTCCTTTAATAAGGTCAAATTTTTAAATGAGAGGGTAACACTAGATTCTCCCGACTGAAATTTTTCTAACACCTCATTAGATGATTTACATTGTAGAAGTTCATTTTGAATGGAAGGAAGAAGTGAGGATAATCCTTGTAATACTTGCAAATGAAGAGATGGCTTTTCTTTAGGTGTTGCCAGTAAAAGTAAAATATGAATTCTATTTTCTCCGACTAGAATTCCTTTTGGAAAGATTCCTAGAAATGCTTTTATGCCTTTCATCTTCTCTACACGAACATGCGGAATTAGAATCATATCATTGACATAGTTGTAAGGATTTTGAATAGACCCGAGAAACTCATTGAATAGCACTTCTTTTTTTTCAAACCCGGGACTATTTAACTGCATAATGCCCAACGCATCTTGTAAAGTCTCTTCTTCTAATAAGAAAATTTGATCCCTGGAAAGAATTTCGCCTAGCATAAACTTCTCCTTATCTTTTTCATATCCTACCATTTATAAAGAATGCCTTTACTTTTTAAAGTTCTATTTTGTCTTTTTCGAATGAGATTTATCATAACCCTACAGTTCGCTTCGCTCTTTGGAGAATAATACCTTGTATGTGGGAGCTTAACCTCTACGATAGATTGCAGGAAGATGCAGCCATTTCCGCAAAAGAGATAGCAAGAAAAAATCCTGCAACGGCAAATAGCATTAATCCCCAGAGAGAGGGTCTAATTTTTCATTAATATAATTTCTAGAAAGAAACTATTTTCGGTCAAAGATTTTTAATTAATTCTCTTCTCGATGATGATTGTATTCACGCCATCTTTGTGGCTATAACTGACTTTATCCATTAGCTTCTCGACTAGAAATACTCCGAATCCGCCACGGCGTTCCCCTTTGAGGTTTGCTTCCAGAGAAGGGGCAGGAACAGCCGAGCGATCAAAGAATTTTCCCTTATCCTCAATCATGATGATGATGGAGTCGTCTGTAAATTTGATAGCACAGTCAAAGGTCGGGTTTGGAAGCTTGGTATCTTTATAAGAGTGCATTACGACGTTAGTTGCCGCTTCATCACAACAAAGCAATATATCATCGGATAGAAATTCTGTGAGGTTACGAATCTTAATCGTTTCAAATAGAAAATCGCGAAACTTTGGTATAGATGTATTATTCGCTGGAAATGTTTTTCTAAATTGAAAGTCGTCGTTGAATTTTAAAATGAGAACCGTGAAATCATCAAATTGTTCAGTTGATTGTGAATAATCTACAATTTCTTTGTAAACCTCTTCGATGATTTCTTGGGTGGATTTATTTTTGCGCTTTATGATTTCGTGTACAAATCTTTCTAGACCAAATTCATTATCGTCTTTGTCTTTTTCTTCAATCGCACCGTCTGTATATAAAACAACCATGTCTCCTGACTTGGGATGAATTTTTCCACCAACATACTTTCCTGTGGGGATAACACCTAACGGTGCTCCGGTTCCTTTAATAAACTCATAAGTTTCATCTGCCTTAATCCAGATTTGATCGTTATGACCGGCTGAGGCAAATTCGATTTCCATTATAGACGGGTCATAGTGAATGAAAAATAAAGTTACAAACATTCCTGATTGTGAATCTTCATAGATGAGTGAATTTGCGGCTTTTAATAATTCAGCAGGATTCATTTCGTGGTTACGACTGAGTGTTCGCATGACGGATGAACTCATTGCCATAAAAATAGCTGCCGGTAAACTCTTTCCAGAAACGTCTGCAATTAGAAAAGAAAATTGCCCGTCTTCGTATTTATAAAAATCATAGAAGTCACCGGAAACTTCTTTTGCTGGAACTGATTTTACGCCGAGTTCAAAGTTAGAGCCGGACGGAATTTTAGAAGGCAAAATATTATTTTGAATATTGCGGGTAATCTCAATTTCCTTCTGCATTGCTTTTTTCGCAATCATGTCAGCATTGAGTTTAATATTTTCGTATCCCTTGATAAACTGGGAAGAAATTGTTTGAAGCAAACGGAGATTATTCTCTTTAAAATAAGTATTGTCAATTCGTTCAGAAATGCAAATCGCTCCGAATGGTTTTTGATTATTACCGAGTAATGGAAGAACTATAAAGGAATCTTTCAAGAATTTTTTATCTAAAATATCTGCATCTTCGTCTACTTCGTAAGCTTCTTTGATGAGAATTCTATTTTCTATGATGGCATGAACAATTACGGAATCTCTTGGAAATGCTTCTTGCGATTTATCTTCAACGCCCTCTATAAAAGACCAGAGATTGAGTTTTTGTCTGGCTTGGTCGATGATGAGGATAACAGCTCGTTTTGCGTCTAGCTCTCTGACAACAATACGAATTGATTTACGAATTAAATCTTCTTCGTCTTTCGATTCCAGAACTGCCTTTCCTAAATCAAAAAGACTTCCCAGTTCGCTTACTTTTTTTTGGAGTTCTCGATTGGTTTTTTCTAGATTGTCAAGAAGCCTTGTCTTTTGAATGGCAACAGCCGCAGCATCCGAAAAGCTTAAAAATAATTCTATATCGCTATCATTAAAATTATTCCGGTCAATTGTGTTGATTCCTTCCATAACTCCAATGACTTCATCGTCTGCAATTAAGGGTGCTGCAAGAATATTGCGAGTAGTAAAATCAGAAGCCTTATCCACAACTTTATAAACACGATCATCGTTTTGCGCATCGTTGATAATCATTGGTACGCGAGTCACTGCAACTGTTCCTGCAATTCCCTTACCCATGGGGACACGAATTTTTTGAATTTCTTCTTCTTTTTCTCCCGCTACTATATGAAAATACAATTCATTCCTGGCTTTATCGACGAGAAGTATAGAACAAGATTCTGTGCGAAATACACTTTTGACAGATTCCATTACATCTTTTAAAAGGTTAGTGAGATGTCTCGAAGAGTTAATTAATCCAGATACGCGAATTACTTCTTTTAGTAAAAATTCTAGACGAGTATTTTTTTGTAAGTTGTCTGTGGAATTTAATAGAAGTTGAATTGCTGTTGTAAAGTGTAAAAATATTTCTCCATTCTCGGGAAGAAATAGGGAGTCTTTTAGAAGTCTACTTAAAGTCTTGGAGTATACAGAGATTAGCTCAAAGTCATTCGTTGAAAAATTTTCGAAATGGTTAATTCCTGCGAGTAGAAATACTCCGATGGAAGTTGTTTCATCTCCAAGGTAACAAGCAATATATGTTTGGTCTGCATCTATTTTTGAACCTGGAATCGTAGAGTTTTTCTTGATTCTAAAACTTCTCTTTTCTGCGAAGGAGTAATTGGCAAGTAGCCTCGCTTGCTCTGTTAAAGTATCCGCTCCGAAACTTTTAAGGTTATCTTTTTCATCCAGAAAAAATAAAAATCCAGACTTAGCCCCTACATTTTTAATTGCTTCCTTTAGAATTAAAAGAAAAACCTGCGTTAGATTTTCATTTTCCTTTATGGATGCAGTCCCCCCTGAATTATTTTGAAGGAGGGTTATGAGAGATGATTGTAGCAAATGGTTAGGAGAAATTGAGCTTTAGAGTTTCTTCTCTGAGCTTACGGTTTGCTTGTTCGAGCTCTTTGATTTTATCGAGAGCGTTCATGAGTTCGTCTCTGGAAATATTGGATACGATATCGGAAGCTTGCATTGTTTGTTGCGCATTTTTCATTTCAGAAGAGGAGTAGTCTATAATTGACTCATACATTTTGATAATTTGATCTGCATTCGAAAGTTCTTTTTCATTTAGTTTTAGAACTTTTTCATACCCTTTGATAATATCGCTTTGAGCCATCACTTTCTTTTGTAAACTTTCAATCGTTTCCATAAAATCACCTTTTTAAAAATAAAACTTAAATTGACACCCTTGGGTATTTTAAAAAACTCATACTATTCCCATGGGGACGTAGCTCAGCTGGGAGAGCACTTGCATGGCATGCAAGGGGTCAGGGGTTCGATCCCCCTCGTCTCCAATCTAAAATTCCGTCTACATAATTTCTATTGGCTATTGATTGTATGTCAATGTTTTTTTTGCTTGCTTGAATTTTTCATTTATATTTTGAGAATGGATATTATTATACAATTGGAGTATCTATGGCTGCGAGAAAAGTCCTGAAATTAGGGGATCCTGTACTAAGAAAAATCAGTCAGGAAATCACAGAAGACGAAACCAAGACCAAAGAATTTAAAAAGCTTATTAAAGATATGTTTGATACTATGAAGTTTGAAAACGGAGTAGGGCTTGCGGCACCTCAAATTGGCGTTTTAAAACGATTGGTCGTTGTCGGGGTCGAAAACTCTGAAAGGTATCCGGGAACACCTGATATTGAAGAAAAGATTTTAATTAATCCTGTCATAACTCCTTTGGCTCCTGTTGGCGCTGGGTTTTGGGAAGGTTGTCTTTCTGTTCCTGGAATGCGTGGACTAGTTGAAAGGCCAAATAAAATCAAAATAGAATGGTATGATGAAAAATGGGGGCAACACTCCGAAATCATCGAAGGTTATAAAGCAATTGTATATCAACATGAGTGCGATCATTTAGATGGGGTCTTGTATGTAGATAGACTAAAAGACACAAAACTTTTTGGTTACACGGATGTAATTGATACGCAAGGCAATGAGCTTGATTGAGTAGCACAGGCTTAAAGCCTGTGCCTAAGAAAGCTTTTCCTTTTCATGAAAAAAAACTTACAAATTCTATTTGTCTTTTTACTTTCCACCACTCTACTTGCTACAGAGGATAACGAAGATAAGCCTTCTTATCACAAGGGTAAAATTTTAACCGAGTTAAATTTGGGAAGTCTCAATTCGGAAATTTCTAATCGTTCAGACCCGAATACCTTAACCACACTTTATTTTTTATACGATGTTAGACCGCTTTTGCTTTCATCAAATTCAGAAAGTATAAATCTCGGAGTTTACAAATATGCAAGTTATGAAAAACCAGAAGTGCATAATTTTAATTCTAGGTTAGGTTTTGAATATGCCATGTTCGATTGGCTTGGATTTGGAGCTTCTGTTACGGCTACTCGATTCAGGATTACAAAGATTACCCCCGGAGACTATCTTTCAAATCCTACTAGTTATATTCTACCGGCAGAACCCAGGAATGGCTCGCCGTTCATTAATGATTATTTTAGTTTTATTAAACAAGATTTTAAAATTAATTTTGCTACAGTGAATTTAGAGGCAAGTTTACATTACCCGTTTAAATTTTTAGATCCATATATTCGAATCGGGTATGGGGCTACTCCTGGTTTTCCGGGAGTGTATAAGTCTTCTATGGCAAGCGGGATTAGAGTTTTTTGGGAAGATTCTTATCTTCAATTGGACTACATTCAAAGTTTCTTGTATGGAATTAAAATTGAGCGAACAGATTACCTTCGAGAGCGAGGTTTTTCCATTGGAGTTGGCTATTCCTGGTTTTAGAAGTTTAGAAATTTCAAATTGACTATGTTACTTAAAGGAAATTCATTGGTTGCATATGATTTATTTTGATTATAATGCGACTACTCCGGTTCACCCAGAGATAAAAAAAAAATTGCCCGAGTGGTTAGATTTATATGCAAATCCTTCGGCAGCGCATAGTGCCGGACGTCAGGCGCGAGATGTATTAGAGAAAGCGCGTATATCAATTCTAAAAAACCTC
Source organism: Leptospiraceae bacterium (assembly GCA_025360185.1). Classification (GTDB taxonomy): domain Bacteria; phylum Spirochaetota; class Leptospiria; order Leptospirales; family Leptospiraceae; genus UBA2033. The sequence goes on from JANYCR010000492.1 coordinate 17,485, forward strand.
CGACTGGAAATTTATAAACTTGCATTTGCATCAACCGGGACAGAGGCAAATTTCCTTGCTTTGAATTTTTTATTTCAAGATGAGACAGAGCCTGGTACGCAGGTTTTATTATCCGCCATTGAACATCCAAGCATTTATAATATGAAATCAATTCTTAAAGAGCGAGGTTATATTGTAAAATGGATTCCTGTGGATAAACACGGTATCCTCGACTTGGATTTTCTAGAAGATGAATGCAATGAAGAAACGGTTCTTGTTTCTGTAATGCTTGCTAATAACGAAACAGGGGTAATACAACCTTTAAAAAAAGTTCGTGAGATTACGGATCGTTATGGAGTTTATTTACATTGCGATGCTATCCAAGCTCCCGGAAAAATGCAATCCATTTATGCAGAAGTTGACGCAGACTCATATGCTTTTTCCTCACATAAAGTTTATGGAATGAAAGGGGTATCAGCATTGGCTTATCGTAGTAAGCCGGTGCCTATTTTTAAAGGTGGAGATCAAGAGAAAGGGATTCGACCTGGAACGGAAAATCTACCCGGCATTCTTTCTTTTGAATTTGCTTTAGCTGATATTATAAAGAATGAAGAAAAATATTTAAAATTGCAGCTAAAGAATCGAGAACTTTTAGAAAAAAAAATAAAAGCGTTAGACGCTATTGTTATTGGCGAGAAGTCTCCTCGGTTAACTAATACAAGTTCGCTTACTCTTCCCTATTCAAACGAAAATCTTTTGATAGAATTAGACAAGCGGGGATTTGGAGTTTCTCGTGGATCGGCTTGCCATGCTGGAAGTTGGGAACCGAGTTATATTCTTACCTCGATGGGAATAAAAAAAGAAGCCGCAAATAAAACGATTCGGATTTCTAGTGGAATTTTTACGACTGAAAAGGAAATTGAAAATCTCACTCTAGCCATCAAAGAAATTTTAGCAACCAAGGTTTGAAAAATATTTCCAAATTAGTTCTCGCTCATTCAAAAATCTATTGACTTCTAAGTCTTTATAGAACAGCTTTTTTCTAAGCAGTTTAAATCAGTTAGCTCTCAGCTCTAATGCTAAGGAATATTTTAAATGAAAATAGTAATCGATAAAGATAAATTAAAAAGTATTCAAGATCAGAAAATCACTCAGAAAAAGTATACTATTTTTCTCGTCGATGATGAGCCTGCCAATATTGAAGCGCTTACGATGATTCTAGAGGACAAGTATAATATTATCCAAGCCTATACCGGAAATGAAGCGTTAGCATTGATTAAAAATGAGCCAAATCCTTCTAGAATCAATTTAATTATTTCCGATCAACGAATGCCCGGGATGAGTGGAGTGGAATTTTTAAAGCAAACGATTCCTATTATTCCCAAAACGATTCGAATGATTCTGACTGGTTTTACGGACATTAATGATATAATTGATTCTATCAATGAAGGACAAGTTTATAAATTTTTACCGAAGCCGATTGAACCTAAGGATTTACTCATTTCCATTCAAAGAGCTCTCGAAGCGTATGAATTGGAAAAACAAAATATTATTCTTATTGAACAATTAAAAGAGGTGAACGAAAATTTAGAGGACTTAGTTAGAGAAAGAACAGAGCAGCTACAAGCTTCGTTAGCCGCGCTACAAAAACAAAAAGAAGAATTAGAATACCTTTCTAATTTTCAAGATACATTAGTGAACGAATTAGAGGTATTATCCATCACTGATCCTTTGACTGGGCTCGCCAATCGTCGTTGGTTAGAGTCTTTTGCAAAAGAAGAATGTGAAAAATCATTTCGAAAGAAAAATGAAATATCCGTTATCATGATTGATATCGATCATTTTAAACGTTATAATGATTTTTATGGACATGCACTTGGAGATAAATGTATTAAATCAGTTGCTGAAATTATAAAGAAAAATATGCGACCTAAAACAGATCTTGCTGCCCGTTATGGAGGGGAAGAATTTTGTTGTATTTTAACCCAGACCGGTCTTGAAGATGCGTGGAAAATTGCAGAGTCCATGATACTTACTTTAAAGAAGGAATCAATACCGCATGAAAAATCAGAAACATCTAAGTTTGTAACAATTAGTGTAGGGGTATATTCTACTTTGCCCAAAGATGAAGAATCCTGGAAAGAATTAATACTGCGCGCAGACGATTATCTCTACAAAGCAAAGACAAATGGGCGAAACCAGGTTTGGTTTAAAGAATAGATTTAAAATATCGGAATGAAAATTTTACGTAGATCACAAAAAAAAATTTTACTCGTAGAACATGACTTAATTCTTAACGACAAAATTTCAGAACTCCTTCTTTCAAGCCAATATAATTTAAATTATGTTAAGACAATCTCTGAGTTATCCATTGCTTTTAAATTAGACCCTCCCGATTTAATTATTTTGGACTACGCGGATAAAGATAGTCATTCTTTCATCGAAGAGAATGAAAATTCTAAAGATGTTCCCATCCTGTTTTTGCATGACCTAGAAAGGGAAGATATGAATGAACTCTTCTTAACGGATAGAATTACGGATACTGTGCATAAGCCTTTTATAAATAAGGAATTACTGCCTCGCCTTAAGAGGCTAATGCATATTAGTCAAAAACACGAAGTTCTTAAGAAAAAAAATGCTGATTTAGAAATTGATATGAAAGTCCAACACTTAATTGAGTCTGAGCTTATCGAAAAAGAAAATCGGTTAGCGACAATTCTTGATAGCGTGGAAGCATTTATTTATATTAAGGATACTCATTATCGGTATCAATATGCAAATAAAAAAGTTTGTGATTTGTTTGGTATGCCGATGGAAGAAATCATAAATAAAGATGATTTTGATTTTTTTGATGAAGCAACTGCTAGGAATCTGAGACAGAATGATAGGCGCATTATTGATCATGGAGAGAGAATCGAAGAAGAAGAAATTAATACCGGGAAAAATGGAATAATAAGTAACGCGTTTCTTTCTATTAAGCTCCCACTTTTTAGAGAAGACGGTCGTGTATATGCGATAAGCGGTATATCAACGGAAATTACAAAACATAAGCAAGCAGAAGATAAATTAAGAAGAGCACTAGCACAGCTAGAGGAACAGCACACTCAATTGAAATCAACGCAAGCCCAGTTAGTGCAAGCTGAAAAGATGGCGGGACTCGGAACGTTAGTAGCAGGCGTAGCGCATGAAGTAAATAATCCAACGAACTATATTTTTTTAAGCTCAAAGGCACTAGAGCGGGATTTGCTTGCATTTCAGGATGAAGTGATGAATTTGATGTTAGGTAGTGAAGTTGAAATTCTAAAATATTTTGAGGATAATTTCCATAGGTTTCAGAGATCCCTATCAAATATTTTAGAAGGTGGTGAGCGGATAAGAATGATTGTCCAGGACTTGCGATCTTTCTCCAGGCTTGATGAAGCAGAAAAAAAACAGGCAAATGTAATTGAAATTTTAGATTCCTCAATTAGAATTGTAAAGACTCAATACAACAAAGAAATCAAGATCAGCAAAAATTATTTAGTAAATAAAAATATCGAATGCTATCCGGCTCAGCTAGGTCAGGTTTTTTTAAATGTTCTAATCAATGCAAGCCAGGCAATTTTGCAGAAGCAAAAAGAAAGAAAAGAGTTATTCTTTGGAAAAATCAATATTATCCTCGATGCCAGTTTAGACAAGATAGAAATTATAGTTGAGGATAATGGGTGTGGAATGTCGGAAGATGTTAGAATGAAAATCTTTGAGCCTTTTTTTACTACCAAGCTTGTTGGTCAGGGAACAGGGCTTGGGATGTCAATATCTTATGGAATTATTCAGAAGCATAATGGACAAATCGAAGTTGAATCAGTGATAAATCAAGGAACTAAGGTTACTATCAGTTTACCGTTAGGCGGAATATAATTAAATCTGCTTGAGGGAGGAGACTGTAATCGAAGTATTGTTTAATTTGCGGGCGAGAATTCTAGAAAGATAAACTCCATACATGGGGTACTTTCGAATTGTATCAATCCAATCTCTCGCACTTATAAAGATTACCTGAGAAGCGGTCTTTGCTTTTACAGTAGCAGTGCGTCTATGTCTTAGGAGAAATGCCATTTCCCCGATAAATACATCGCTGCTATCGAGGATACTCACGATTTTCCCGTCGATCCATGCTTCAAATTCTCCTTTAACTATAAAGTAAAGACCATCACTTTTGTCGCCTTTTTGAAATAAAATATCTCCTGCAGATAATTCTACGACCTTATGTTCTTCAAGTCCCTGCGGCAATTTAGTCTTTGGCGAATCATAGGAAATTTCTAGAGTGACTTGGTTGCCGGGCTTGCGGTAGGTGATAGAGTCGATAAAACATTTTGTCATTAAAATTCCTCTTCCACTAAAGCCAGTGACTTGCAATAGATCAGCTTTTAGGAATGAATCAAAATCAAATCCTTTGCCCTTATCCGTTATAGTAATTAAAATCTTTGTTTCCAGAAGTTCATATTCGAGTGTGACAATTCTTCCTGCAATTTTTGGATTTTTTTTCTTTAGCTCTACTAGTTCGCGAATTTTTTTATCACTAGCCATCCATGCTTTTTTTTCCTCAGCGGTAATTTCACAGTTGCCGTGCTCAATTGCATTAATGAGCATTTCATTTAGAGCAAATATGACGGCGTATTTTTTTTGTGTTTGGATAAGTCCGCGGTTTGAGAGGTTACTTGCGATTAGCTCGGCATAGGCTTTTACATCGTCGATTTCGGATTGGATGATGAATACACCTTTGTTTCCAATGTCCTGGATGATTCCGGCTCGAAATAAAAGATTTTCATTTCGCATAAGAACAGAGAGTATCTTAGGCATCTGGGTAACAATTTCGAAAGGAGAGAAAATGTAAAAGAAAGGAAAATCTATTCCGGCTAATTCTGATTTGTCTTCTCTGATACCAAAGATTCCTGTATTGCTTAACCAGTGATCGTGAGCGATAGTTTGAAAAATTTTAGGGTTGGAAAATTCTGTATCATCTAAATCAAATATGGCAAATTGAGGCATGATGTATTCTAGAAAGTGAAGGGTTTCACTCGGGTCTTTACTAAATACAAACTCAAAGTCTAAAAAAATATTTTCGTTTAGAGAGTGCTCGATGCTCGCTGCCATCTCTTCATTCTTAGAAAAAAATACAATAACCATAGAATTTTGTGCCTGATTCAATAAGAAAAGAAAAGCAAAGTAATACAAGGCTTTTTTTATTGAAAAATTTTACCACGGATGGACACAGATGAACACGGATAAAAGATTAATAAAACCAGCCCGTCTTCATAGCCTTGGTACGTGGTAAAAAATCCTTATATCGGACCGACGTTATGCTCTAGAAATCATTTTTTATTATAACTTTACAAAATACTGCTTACTATTTATATAGTATATATCGAAAGCGAGTTAGTGAGCCAGAGATATACTATATAAAAAAGAATAACGGAGAGAGTTATGAGTCAGACCATCACAATGCCAGACAATTGGAATTTAATTTTTAGAGATGAGCTACTTCTCGGAGAAGGTATTTATAGCACTAGCTTCGAAGACACGGAAGGTTTTTTTGAGATTAATCTGAATTTTATTCCTTCTATGGAAAAATTCTATATCGAAAATATACAACTGAGAGGAGAAAAAGAAATTCTAAAAAATCGAAACTATTCTACCTTTGCGGATAATGAGAATGATGCGATGACGCGAGCGAAGGAGATGGCATGTTTTATCAACCAGTTTATTCTAAAGCCCTCCGTCGTAACTTTGCTAAAGCAAATTCCTCTTCATATCATTTCTATCGACGATGATTTTCATTTTCTCGGTAAACAACAAAATACTTCGTCGGCGAATAATCCGAATTATGAAGATTCCCTTTTTGCGCTGGGGTAGGGGATGCCTAAAATCCTCAGGCAATACTTTGCAATGCAAATCTCTTAGTAATGCCTGTATTATGCCATAATTAAAAAAACATTAGTAACTCACCTTACGCAAAAGAGTAAAACTATGGAATATTTTCTTAAGTTAATAATATTAGATAAATCTAATGAATTAATAGAATCAATAGCCCGCGGTAGCGAACCCACCGTTAGGTGTACCCCATCTTCAGCGCTGGGCA
>JANYCR010000507.1 GCA_025360185.1 Leptospiraceae bacterium
AAAGACACACTCCCATAACACATAAATTGAGCATTGTTGTGAGTTGAAACAGGAGCACTCACTGTTTGGAAGTCTATGGGTAATCTTCATAGCCTCCTCTTTCATTACAATAATTTCTCCTTTACCCGCAAACAAGTTTAACCCAGAAAATGCGACTTCTCCAACTTTAGTTCGAAGGTTTTGTATATTCACCGAAATAGGAATTTCTTTTGAAAATAATACAGATTCAGTTCCACTTACTTCTTGTGAAAAATCTAGGAGATGATTTACCTTATCCACAGAAGCGCATAAGTCATAGTAACTCTCTAAATACTTGGAAAACTTGCTTAAATTGTCTAGGATTTTTGCTACAATGATTTCAGAGGCAACCAATTGACCGAGTGTAATTTTACCAGCAATCACTAGCCAGCCACCTATACCAAGGAGAAGTCCGCTTCCAAATGCTTGTAGAGTCACAAATCCAATCATTTGCCTCATCAGTGCTTTGAAGTGTTTTCTTCTAGACTGAATATATTCTCTTGCTAGATTTTCCGTTCTTAGGTTGGAATAGGTATGAGCCTTCTCGGATCGAAACACAGTTTTATGTAAATTCATTTCTTCTAGCCAAGAGGCTAATTTGTGTTTGCTCTTTGACTCTTTCATACTCGTTTCAATTCCAACTTTTCCTATCAAGTAAAAGATAATTCCGATTACAACTAAAATTAATACAATATCAAAGATTATAAAAATAGGATGATAGACTATTAGTACGACTAAGCCAATCAAAGTCTGTAGAAATATTCCAAGTCCATTGGTAAGTAAGGTGGCAGCACTTTTTTGGATAATTGTTATATCTAAAAAATAATTCGGTATCTCAGAACCATAGAATTTTTGTAACTCGGAATGTTTGGCTCGAGGAAAAAGATTCGTAACTTTCGCCGCAAGCCGTACAAATAGTCTTTGCTGAATTAACTCTGCAATATAGCTTTGTATAACATTCATTATCCCCACAAAACTAAGTGCGATGATTACCAAGAAAGTTAGCACTAAGACGGGTTGAAATATAGTTCCAAAGTTTAGAATCGTAACAAGAGACTGTACTCCGATTGGAATTGTTAATGAAAAAAGTCCTATTACAACTGAGTAAATAGCAATTGCCCAGATATCTTTTTTTTCTATCTCAATAAACTGAAAAATGGAATCCAAATAATTCTGATGACTTGGGTGTTGATTCCCTGTCAAAAAAAAATTATGGTCTAATAAAATCCATTCCGGTAAATTACTATTATTCTCTCTGGCTAAGATTCTAGTAAATGCTTTTTTTAAAATCCATTTTGAGTTGGAATTAGAAACTTCTACGATTCGAAGAAAAGGTCCGAAGGAAGAAATGAGTATGATCCAACCTAGTTCTCTAGTCTGAGTAACGACTGGAGAAGAATACGAAATTGAATTGAAAATTTCTTTTGCAGAGGAATTTTTTTTTGCAAAGTGAATTCCAAATTTTTTACCCAAAAAAAATAATTCCTCAAAAGAATCTAGTTCTGTAAAATGAGTTTGTTTTCTGCGAAAAATCTCTAGCTCAGAAAGAGCATGAATAGAATCAAAAGGAATTCCTACTATGTCTGTGAACTTTTCTAATAGTCTTATATGATTATTTTCTTTGAATGATTTTACTTCCATTAAAATACCTATCTAATTGTTTTAGACAAGAGCAATATCTTTTTAGTTTTTGTTCTTGATTTATTACTAATATTAGCGAAAGCTTGAAATGATTTCCATCCACGACCAAATTTTTTTCAATAATTTGCAGGGTAAGAAATACATTTGATACTAGATAACAATGAATCTACCAAAGGAAAATACTGCCAATGATTTCGGACTAAGTATTTCTATATTTGCTCAAAATCTCGAATTAGTAGATTGGAATTCTGAGTTTAAGGAAGAATTTAAAACAGCGGCAAACGAAATTCGTAAGCGAGCAAGTTTTCAAGAGATTGTAGAAATAGAACTCGGACAAAGTAAAAACGATAGCCTGTATAATTTTTCCTTGTTCCTAAGTGATTTTGGACACACTAGAATTTATAAATATGCAAAGTCGAATCTAATTATAAAAGTCCAAGAAACAAAAACTGAATCAGGTCAGCTTGTCCGCGTTGCGAAGGCTATTTCAAATGAAATCGATGAAGACCCTTCGATAAAAAAACTCCAATACGCCTCTATTCAAACTTCAAATGGAATTTTGGCATTAAAACGGAAAGCGGAGAATCAACTTAAACTGGCAAAAGAAGCAGCAGAATCAAACAATAAGGCTAAAAGTAATTTTTTAACAACAATCAGTCACGAAATAAGGACTCCTATGAATGGAATTCTTGGAATGACTGATCTATTGCTCGATACAAAAATGGATACAGAGCAGCGTCATTTGGCTAAGAATATTCAAAAATCTAGTAAGGCATTACTTTCTATTATCAATGATATTTTAGATATATCAAAAATTGAAGCTGGCAAAATAGAATTAGACAACCAGATTTATGACCTAGTAGAAAATACAGAATATACGGCTAATATCCTTTATCCAAAGATTAAAGAAAAGTCATTATCATTTCAAATTAACATTGATACGGAACTACGGGGAATAGTTTATGGAGACCCGATTCGAGTTGGTCAGGTTTTGATTAACCTATTGAATAATGCTATTAAGTTTACTAAGCAAGGATACGTTCGATTAGACGTAAGACTTCAGAAAAAACGTAATGAGGAGGATACTCACAGGGTTCGTTTTGATGTATCTGATTCAGGTATTGGATTAGCAAATGAATCTATATCCCATTTGTTTCAAAATTTTTTTCAAGCAGACTCAACTATTTCCAGGAGATTCGGGGGAACCGGATTAGGACTTGCTATATCTAAAAGTCTTATAAATCTTATGGGAGGAGAAATAGGAGTAACCTCCGAATTGAACAAGGGTTCCCTCTTTTGGTTTGAAATTCCTTTAATGGATAATCAAATTACACTTAGAAGTAAATGGCAATTACCCGTTTATAAAGTAATTTTAATATCAGAAAAAATGAATGAAACTAAATATTTAAAAACCCAGTTATTATCTTTAAATTTTCAAGTGAAGGAATATAAAACTTACTTAGAATTTCAATCTGAATCAAATCTTTATGATTATGTATTTATAAGTTCAATTTTATTTTTATCACATAAAGACGATTTTGCGAATTCTCAATTTAACGGTGAGTCAAAATTTATTTTAGTTTCTAGTGACCAGGGAAGTGAAAATTCTTCAACTGATTCAGAGGAGTTCAGATTTCCTATTTTAAAAGAACCTTTTTTTCTTACGCAAATCGTTCATGTGTTTCAGGATAACGATAAAGATGAAGAAGTGAGAAGAGAGATTTTCCAACCACCGCGTTTAGTAAAAATTCTAGTTGCAGAAGATGATGAAATCAATCAGGAAATAGTCAGGACTTCTTTAACAAAGAGTGGCTATGAATTTGATATAGTTGCAAACGGCAAACTTGCATTAGACGCTGCAGTTTCAAGAAAATATGATCTTATTATCATGGACATTCAGATGCCAGAAATGGATGGAATTCAGGCAACCAAATTAATAAGAGAATCAAACCATTCTAATTCTAAAGTTCCAATTATCGCATTCACAGCCGATGCAATGAGTGGCGCGAAAGATTATTATTTGAAAGAAGGGTTTAGTGATTATATGTCGAAGCCTTTAAGCTACCAAAGTTTAATTCAGAAAATTAAAGAAATTACAAAATAATCCTTTGCTATGGAGAATAATGATGCCAATCCCCACAGAACCAATTGGAAGTATCCCAAGAACAGAAAGTCTATTCGTAGCTTTTGAAAAATTTAATGCCGGAGAGGTTCAAGAAGATATACTAAAGCAGGAATTCGAGAGGGCAACGATTGAAACAATCCGTTTATTTGAAGAAACTGGTTCTCCAGTTATTTCCGATGGAGAGCAAAGAAAATACAGTAGCTTCTGGACTTACCCGATTTACGGTTTAAAAAATCTAGACCCAGACGGTTTTGAAGTGCCTTTCAAAGCAGGGCATATTCGTAAGTTTCCGCTAATCTTATCAGGACCTTTTCGTTACAGTGTATATGCAAATTCTTTTTTAGATGTATCACTCAAACACGCAAAGGTTCCAGTGAAACAAGCTGTGATTTCTGCATCTGCTCTAAGTCTTATGTATCCAACTGCGGGTATTTCGAATTATTCGCAAGAAGAATTTTTAGAAGACCTTATTATTGAAAATGAAAAAGATATTCGCCAATGCCTGCAAAAAGGCGCGCACTGTGTACAAGTAGATTTTACGGAGGGACGACTTGCAATAAAAATCGATCCGTCTGGAGATTTTTTAGAAAATTTTATTGAAATGAATAATCTTGTGTTAGATAAATTTTCAGAATCAGAGAGAGCAAAAATCGGTATCCACACTTGTCCCGGTGGCGATCATGATTCAACGCATAGCGCCGACGTCGATTACGCAAAGCTTCTTCCTTCTCTTTTTGAACTTTTAGCAGGTAACTTTTATATTCAATTATCCAGTGAAAAAGATAGGGCAAGGGTTTTACAAATCATAAAAGAAAATCGCAAGCCCCATCAAAGAATTTTTGTAGGTGTTATAAACCCTATTAGCCCCCGGTTAGAAACTCCAGAAGAAGTTTGCCAGCAAATTTTAGAAGCGGCTAAATATATTCCAGTAGACAAGCTTGGCTCTACAGATGACTGCGGCTTCTCACCATTTTGCGACGATAGATCGACAACGAGAGAATTAGCCTTTGCAAAAATTAGAGCTAGAGTCCTCGGAACACAAATGGCTTCTAAGATTTTAGGAATTTGAGATTAGTTTTTTTGTTGCTATTTATTGGCATATAGCAGAAATATAATATATTAGAATTTTTTCCGTTATTTTAAATTTTATTCCAAAATAAAGGTATACAATGATAAAAATTGGTAATTTTCCAGAAATAGTAAATGAGAATGCAGCCCGGATTGTAGCTTTTTTCGTTTTGATCCTGAGCATATCGGCTTTGTATACAAATTCGATTCCTCTAACTATAATCTTACTGTATGGATTTAGCGCGAGAGTTCTCTACGGACCTAAGTTTGAGCCATTTGCTAGATTGACTATACATATAATTATCCCCTTTTTTAAAATAGAAAACAAGCCTACCCCAGGAATTCCGAAACGATTTGCTCAACTCATAGGATTTCTATTTAGTCTAACAGCTCTTAGCCTCTTAATACTTGGTTATAGCTTAGGATTCCAAGTTACGCTATCTATCCTATCTTTCTTTGCATTTCTAGAATCCTTTCTGGGATTTTGTGCAGGATGCTATGTATTTGGATATTTAATGAAATGGGGCATTGTCCCGGAAAAAGTCTGCGAGCGGTGTAGTAATATTAGCTACCATATTTAATAGCTTAGTCTTTTCCCTTGATCTTGTTAAAAATATATTTCATGACTTCAGAAATCGTTATATCGTAACTTTCTTTTACATTTTCCTCTGAACCATCATGGACATGATGTGGGAAAGAAGATAACTCTTGGTGATGCGGTGCATTATCCCATCGTATAATAAGAATTTTTTCTGAATTTTGCCAATGGTAGGAATACGTTTTTAATTCAGAATCTAAGTGCTCTCTTAAATGAAGTTCCGAGTTATCAATGAAATTAATTTTAAGTTTAAGGTAAGATTCATCTGTCTTTGTCCAATATTCCAGAATCTTATAGTCAATGATAAATTCATTATTACTCAGCCAGTTGAAAATTTCCATTTTTTACTTCTTCAATTTGTTTCAGATAAGAGGTATAAAAATTATGAAATGCTTTCCATTCGATATAATCATCCCACTTTTCAAAATCTTCTTTTGAGGCTGTCTTAATTTGCTTTTCAAATTCTTCAAAATTGGTATTATATTTCTTTAGATAAAAAGAAATTTTTTCTTTTAAAGAATGTGTTCTCGCCAAATAATCCAATAAAATCCATTCCGCCATCTGTTGTTTACTAATCGTCACCATATAGTCTACTTGCATCTATATTTTAAGAAATTCAAGCAGAAAATTCTATATTTTTATATTCTAGACTGATTTAAAAAATTTCTTTTTTGATAGCCCAAAGTTCCTACAAACGAGTAGCTCAACTAGTATTTCTCATCTTGTTGGATTCCACTCTTCAAGAGTTCTTCCGCGAGCAAAATTACAATTTCCATTTGCGAACGATTTTCATTTTGTGAATAAAATTCTTTAGGATCAGAATATCCTAACGCTTTCACGGCGCTATCCATTGCAAGTTTTCTTTTTTCGGGATAGCCTGAAAAAAGATAGTGAATTAAATTAACTCCATTTACCGTATAACCATTGTAAACCGCCCAATCAAACCATTTCGAGAAAGAAATTCCATTATCTACTTTGGTTAACTTTTTTAGAGCTTCGGCGATTTTAATTTTCCGGTTGTCAAATTCTGCTTTCGTTTGTAAAAGAGGAAGTCCTTTTGCAAGTGCAGTAGTTCCTAGACTCATGAGTCCGGTTAATACATCTAAGCCGGTTAACTTTTCATATAAAAATTCTTCTGCCAGTGCTGGAATTAAGTAAGGAATAACCTGATTTGTTTCGTACACGGTGAGCGCATAACTCGCATTACTCCGAGTAATTTGTGATTGCGATTTTTTACTTACACGGCAGAGCTCTTCTCTAATTTCGTCTGACTTTACATTCTCGAAAATAATAATAGCAGGAGCAACAACTACTTCATTTGCTTTTTGTAAGATATATAGATAAGCTTCTTTCTTAGCGACCTCAGTAGCCCAGAGCATTGCAGCTTTAACAGCGAGTATCCGCTCTTCGCTTGGTGCATTCGCATCAAATATAATTTTTTGAAAAATTTCATAATCTTCTTTTTTGCCCCTGTCTACAACATATAGCAAGGAATATAAGCGAAGTTGCTTATCTCCTAGTTGGCTTTTAATAAAAGAAGAATCAACTTTATAATCCTGCATATATTTTTTAAGACTAAAAACTCTGTCTTCAGAAGATTTATTTGCAACATTTTCTTTTAAAAACTTTTCACCCGATTGGTTCTTTGAGTAGCTAATTAGATCAATTAGCATTTCCCTATCGTCTTTATCTAATCCTTTGTTATAAAGTTTGATGATGACATCCACATACTTCTGAATATCTTTCTTGATTTCGACTATCGCTTTTTCCCTGAGTGTTGGATCTTTTAAAGTCTTCCACAATGCTGATTCGGTAATGCTCTTATCAAAGATTCCAGAGAACATGCTGTCGGAATAAATTGTTTGTGAAAGTAGTAAGGAAATAAAAAAAATAGAAATAAATTTAGTCAAAAGTTTCATATTGTAGATTCAAAAATAAAATCAGAACTTAGAATGTCATTCCAAAATCAACCGATACCCAACACCTGGCTCAGTTATAATCAACTGGGGATTGGATGAATCTAACTCAATTTTTTTCCGAAGTTGGGCAATGTATACGCGGAGGTAGTTAGTTTCTCCTTCGAAGTTTGGTCCCCATACTTCGCGCATAATCTGAGTTTGCGTAATGACTTTTCCTGCGTGAAGAATTAGATAGCGTAAAATAGAATATTCTGTTGGAGTAAGTTTCACTTCGATATCATCAAATAAAACAATTCGTTTTCCAAGATCTACTTTTAAATGATTACTTGTAAAAACTGCTTCACGCGTAATTGGAGTTAGGTGACGAAACATGACTCGAATGCGAGCCAAAAGTTCTCCTACACTGAATGGTTTTGTGAGATAGTCATCAGCCCCTGCATCTAGAAGTTGGATTTTATCCCTCTCTGAATCTTTTACAGATAGAATTAGAACGGGAGTTTTATTCCAACTCCTTAGCTCTTTTAAAATTTCTAATCCATCTGCATCAGGAAGGCTTAAATCAAGCACGATAATATCCGGTCTTACCATGGCAACTTGGACTAATCCCTCTTTGCCGGTGCTCGCCTCTTCTACTTTGTAGCCATGCGATTCGAGACTAATACGAAGTAACCTTCGTATTTGGACTTCATCGTCTATGACAAGTATAATCGCGCCTTCTTTCATTTCTCTAATTCTTCATCCAATGGATACGGGAATGTGATTACTGGCAACCGAATAATAAATCTTGCGCCGCCCTCTGGAATATTTTCAGCTAAAATTTTTCCTCCATGAATTTCTACAAGACCCTTGCAAATAGAAAGTCCTAAGCCTATCCCTGATTTATTATACTTCCCCTGATAAAATTTATCAAAAATTCTTTCCGTGTCAATGCCGACAAACCCGGGTCCGTTGTCTTCAATCATGATGGTTAAATCTGTTCTGGGAATCGTAACCCGAATTGTAATTTTGGTATCACTCGGGGTATGAATTACAGCATTGTAGAGCAAATTCGAAATTACCTGCTCCATTAAAATAAAATCAATTCGAACAAGTGGAAGAGAATCAGAAATTTCTAGTTTAATTTCTTTTCCACTTAATTCATGCTCCAATCTTTTTAAAACAACAGAAATTAAATCTGTAATATCATGCCATTCCAGGTTTAATTTTATCATTCCTGATTCTAAACGACTCATATCTAGAAGATTATCTACAAGACGATTTAGTTTTTCATAGGCAGTATGAATTTCATTTAAAAGAGAATGATTTATCTCCTCAGAATTTTTACCGTCTAACAACAAGTTGACGGATCCGCGAATAGCAGTTAGAGGAGTTCTAAATTCATGAGAGACTGAATTCAAAAGTATTTTGTAAAGTCTCTCTGATTCTTCTAGCATCAAGGCTCTCTGCTTGGTTTTACCTAAATAAATTCGCTCAATTGCGATTGCAATCTGGCTTGTAAATGTTTGTAACAATGCTTCTTTGTCAAGGGTTAACTTCTCATTATCCTTAATTACAAGTCCGATTACACCGATTGCATTGCCTGCGGTCAAGAGTGGAATATAATATCCTTCCGAAAGTGGAAGCGTGTCTGTAAATCTTCCTGCCGGTTTTTTATTTTTAAACGCCCAGAGTGCTACGGCTTTTTCTTTTTCCGTTAAAACTAAATTACTATCTTCATGCACTTCATTCGATAGATTTTCTTTTTCATCTTTTAGAATAATACAGCACTTAGCCTCCAGAGACTCATCAATGAAGCTGACAGTTGCTTTTACAATATCCTTCATGCTATGAGATCTAGCAAGAAGCTGAGAGAAATTATACAGAGAAACAATTCGTCCTTCTCGTAATCGTATGGCTGATTCCTTTGTGCGCAAACGGTTTGTTAGACTCCCAAGAATCGTTGCGATGAAAAAGTATACGATAAACATCATCCCATCTTCAAGCTTGTCAATATAAAAAGTAAACCTAGGCGGAATGAATAAAAAATTCCAAAGACAAGCACTGAGTCCTGCTGAAATCAGAACGGGTCCTCTACCAATAAACAAAGCAAGTCCAGTAACGACAAATAATAAAATTAAGGCTATTGTCCAGTATCCGGTAAATGGAAGCAAAAATAAACAACCAATGGTTACAAGAAAAATAGTTCCGATGCCGAGAAGATACTGATTTGTATTGAAAGAAAAATCTAGGAGCAAGGAAAGGTTTAAAAATTCTTTCGTTTCTATTTTCTCTGGAATAATATTGATATTGATGTTTTCTGATTTACGAATGAGTTCGTTTGTAATGGAGCGATTTAAAAATATCCTGCTTAAAAATCTTTCCTTTGTCTTTCCAATTACAATTTGTGTAATTTTATTTTGACGAGATAATTTTAATATACCGCTAACTACATTTTCATCTTGAATTGTAACAATTTCTGCACCAAGTTCACGAGCGAGAGAAATATCTTTTGAAATTTGCAGTCTCTCTTTTTCTTGGAGCTTTCTACCCGTATCTATGTAGGCAACCATCCAAGGACTTTGGAGGTTAAAAGAAATTCTTTTTGCACATCGGATTAAATTTTCAGAATTTGCATTAGCCCCAATCGCTACGAGGATTCTTTCGGATAATTGGTATTTATCTCCAGTGCTTAATAGTTTTAATTCTCTATCTACTAGCTTACTCGTAAAGCTTAAAGACATTTCCCGAAGCGCAGTGAGATTTGTTTTTTGGAAAAAGGATTTTAGCGCAGTTTCTACTTTATCCTTTGCATAGATTTTTCCATCCGTTAGTCTTTTTAAAAGATCATCTGGAACTAAGTCGATTAACTCTACCTCGTTTGCAATTTCTAAAATAGAATCAGGAATTCTTTCCCAGATTTTTATATTTGTAATTGACTCTACAATATCAGCCCTGCTTTCTAGATGCTGAATATTGAGTGTGGTATATACGTCTATGCCGTTATCTAGAATTTCCATTACATCCTGATAGCGTTTCGGATGACGCATTCCTGGAGTATTGGAGTGAGCTAGCTCATCGACTAAAACTAATTTTGGTTTTCGAAGAAGAATTTCATCAATATCCATTTCTTCTACAGAAACATTTTTATAAGAAATAGATTTTCTAGGAATAGCAGGAAGTCCCTGCACTAGAGATTTCGTATAATTACGATTATGCGTTTCGACATAACCAATTATAACATCAACACCTTCTGAATATAGGCGTTGTCCGTTCTTTAGCATCTCGCATGTTTTTCCTACACCGGCTGCCATTCCGAAGAAAATTTTGAGTTTTCCCTTAGTATCTTTGGTTTCCTCTTTTTGGATATCTGCAAGTAATTCGTCTGGGTCTTGTCTTTCTAAGTCTTCTTCGTTCATTCTATAATTCTTTTTTTACTTGTTTTTGGTCTCTACTTTTTATGTTCTGTCTATTAATGTTGCGATTCTCGCAGATTTTGGTAAATTTTCTAATTCATTTTCAAACATTTCTTTTAATATGATAACGACATCAATGTCGTTATCATCCTGACCGGTTTTGGTAACGACATTGGTGTCGTTACCAAAATTCTTATGCACACATTGTCTGAACTAAGATTCGTGTGATTTTTATGATTGGGATGATTTCGTTCTAAAAAATACTCTCTCGTTCTAATCATAGTAATCACAGTTCGGACATTTTTTCCTTCCATCAACCGAGCTACATCGTCTCGTGGCTTCGTAGCG
>JANYCR010000530.1 GCA_025360185.1 Leptospiraceae bacterium
CTAATTGCAGACATCGTAAAGTAAACCTCGTTATCATTATTCACCAAAGTAAAATCAGTTGGATCAACCCCGTTAAAAAAAGTATCTGCACTTGTCGCTGCCCCTAATACGATTGTATAAGTAATATCACCATCATAGAGCACATCGTTTACACCTGTAACCGTTATGAGATTAGAAGCAAGAAATTGATTCCAATTTAAAGTAGTCATCACCACGCTAGCAGTAGATACCGTGCCCTCAGCTGTATTAGAGCTTGATACCGGTATAGTAACATTAGCCGTTGGAGCTTGCGATAGAATTATATAATACCCTGCCGAAGCTCCTCCTTCATCGGTAAATGGATTATTAACCGCTCTACAGGCAACAATCTTAGATCCAACTGCATCATTGTCACAGCTACCACCAGTTTGATCAGCAGGGTCTAATGCCGCATATACCGCATCTGATGTAGTAGGAAGAGAAAGTGTAATTGTAAAAGATTGATTTCCATCGGTGATGTTATCCAGTACCCCGGTTAATGTGATTGTTTGCGCAACATTCCAATTACCCGCAGTAAATGTAACACTCGATGAACTAAAAGAAACTTCTCCCGGTAAATTACTTGAAATAGGAATTGTGACATTGGCAGTTGGCTCTGAAGTGAGGATAATTGTAAAACTAGAACTTAACTGCCCCCCATCTGAAACCATTAAAGTTGCCGATGACGGAGTAATAGTATAACCCGCAGTGTCATTGTCATTATTTGTTACATTGACGCTAGAAGGAACAGGTCCCTGGTAATTTGAATTAGAGCTTGAACAAGGACCCAAATTAATTGTGTAACTAATATTTCCATCTTGGACAAAATCATCTACACCAGTCACTGTTACCACTTGTGGCACATTCCAATTACCCGATGTAAATGTTAAACTAGAAGGACTTACTGTTCCCTCGGCAGTGTTTCCTGAAGAGATTGGAATTGTTACCGAGGTGGTACTCGCACTAGTTAACACAACATTAAAAGTCGCAGTTCCACCGGCTTCCGTTGTGACTCCGCTAATTGCTCCAACAGTTACTCCAAATGTTTCGTTGTCGGTATTGATTATTGAAACTGCGGATGCTACTTTTCCATTATAAGTAGAATCGGAACTCGTTGCAGCAGAAAACTGAATCAAATAAGTTTGGTTCCCATCACTCAATACATCATCTACACCGGTAGCAGTGACAGTCTGAGGCACATTCCAATTAGTCGGCGTAAAGGTAAGAGTTGCGGGACTAACGGTTCCTTCTAATGTATTCGAACTTGTAATGCTAGGTATTACAACGCTTGAAGTAGGCTCACTGGTAAGTTGGGCAGTAAAGGAAGCCATTGTCCCTGTTTCAGAGGTAATTAAACCAGTTGAGGATACTGTTATTATACCTGGGGTGTCATTATCTTTATTAGTTATAGTCAGATTATCAATAGTTAAAGCATTAAATTCAGTATCAGTACTAGTGCTTGAAGAAAATGTCAGTGTAGAATTTTTATCCCCGTCTACAACGAGATCATCGACACCGGTAATAGTTAAAACTTGGGATATATTCCAATTAGTCGCTGTAAAGGTAAGAGTATTTTTATTAAGAGTTCCTTCCAAAGCATCAGAGAAAGTTATAGTTTTTATAGTAACATCTGCGGTAGGGGCTTTATTGAGGGTAATACTAATTTGTAAGCTCGTTCCAGACTCGCTTGTGCCAAGAGAAGATGTCGGACTGACTACAAATTTTGCAGGAACATTAGCTGCACCGGCTATAGGAATCGAGCCGAAAATTTTAGGTAAAGCTCCATCTGACTTACAGTGGGATAAACAGTAAACCATGGTAAAGATTAAGAGTATTCTATAGATTAAAGTTCGCATAACGGTATTTTTTTAGGTATTTTATCCGAGATTCTTTTTTTGACAACCCATTTACAATCATTACAATTCAGAAGGGGAATATTTTTAACTTAAGTTGAAGAAAACTTTAGTAAAAATAAGAAAAGAAAATTCCACAAAAAGGTTGCATGGATTCATTACCTATAATAGGGATTAATGATGGCAAAGTTTTTTATTTTTTCTATCTTATTTCTTTCTTTAACAGTTTCCAATGCGGAAAAAACATCCGAAATTAACGCAAAGTCCTATTTGCTCGAAGATTTACATTTAAAAAAAGTATTACAGCAAAAAGAAATTAGCCTCGTTTTACCAATAGCAAGTATAACAAAACTTGTTACCGCCTTAATAGCAAATTCAGAAAGAAATTTTAGCGACTTTGTAAAAGTATACAAAAGCACAACATTAAGAAATGAAGGCGATAAAAGTGCCATTTTAAAAGAAGGTGAGTTTTATACAGAGAAAGATTTACTTTTAACGATGCTAGTTTCTTCCACCAATGTTTCCGCTTTAAGTCTTGCGACTGACGTTGCTGGTAGCCCCGATAATTTTATTTCTAAAATGAATGATTGGGCAAAAGAAAAAAAATTAAAAGCTACTAGTTTCGGGGATACGTTCGGTTTGTCGCCATTATCAAAATCTTCTGTCGACGATATTTCGAAAATACTTGATATGGTTGACCTTAACTCAGAACTTATGGAAATTCTATCGACAACGACTTATAGCATCAAAGAAAAAAATGGGCGAGTCCAAAAATTAACGACCACAAATGAAATGCCTGTTTACAAAGATTTTCGGATATTTGGAAAAACCGGAACTACAAAACTAGCCGGCAAATGCTTTGCGGGATTCGCAGTCCGAGGCAAAGAAAAATGGAAAATTATTTTACTCGGTTCGAACAATGTATTCGGCGATATGAAAATCCTATTAGATAAATTATGAATTTACTTAAACAGGAATTGTTTAGATATGGAATAATAAATTCATTAGAGTATTAGATAAATCGAATGAATCCGAAGCCTGCGGTTCATGCCCACCACCAGGTATAAAAACCCAAAGTCCAGCGAGGGGGCACGCCGGCACTCCGTGAGAGAATTATGCAATTTTCTAATCTAGATTTTTTAGTCCTTATATCTTACCTTCTTGTAGTATTACTTGCAGGTTTACATGCATCCAAGAATGATACATCCAAAAGTTTCTTTCTGGCAGACAAAGAATTACCTTGGTATTTCATTATGCTTTCGATTGTAGCAACTGAAACATCAAGCCTTACTTTTCTAAATATACCCGGCTTGAGTTTTAAAGGAGATTTTAGCTTTTTACAAGTAGCATTCGGCTACATTATCGGTCGCACGATTGTGGCTAACTTTATTTTACCCTTATATTATAAAGGTGGCTATTCTTCCGTATACGAATGGGTCGGTGAAAAATTTGGAACCTATACACAAAAATCTGTTTCGAGCATATTCTTAATTACCCGCGTCTTAGGGGATGGAATCAGGCTTTACGCAACTTCTATTCCAATTGCAATTATCTTTCACGGGTATCTGCATGATTCCATGACAGAAGAAACTACCGGTATACTTACATTATTCACAATCACAATGATTACTACTCTCTATACAGTCTTTGGCGGGTTTAAGTCTGTGGTAATTACTGACAGCCTACAATTTTTTGTATATGTAGGCGGAGGAGTATTTTCTTTTTTATATTTACTAAACGATCTCGGATCAAGTATGAATTTTTCTCAAATACTTGACTCAGCTTACGGAGAAGGGAAATTAAACATCTACCAAGGCTTCACCGGAGTATCCGCTTCGAACTTTTATCAGAAGCCTTACTTTTTTATCAATGGACTACTAGGTGGAATCCTACTTTCTATCGGCACACATGGGGTAGACCAGATGTTTGCCCAGCGGCTAATTGCCTGTAAAACGGAACGAGAAGGAAAACTTGCCCTCATTGGTTCTGGAATCTTAGTATTCTTTCAGTTCGTTTTATTTTTAGGAATTGGACTTTTACTTTTTTATAAATACAAATCTATAGACATTCATCCGGATAAAATATTTTCAAAGTATATCATTGAAAATATTCCAACTCCAATACTTGGACTAATCGTTGCTGCCATACTAGCAAGTGCTATGTCTACACTTTCAAGTTCAATCAATTCCATGTCTTTATCTGTGATTTTTGATTGGATGAAAAAATCCAAAACTGAACATGAGCGGGTCGTTCAATCAAAATGGATTAGTTTTGTATGGGGTATTATTCTATTTGCAAGCTCTCTTCTCCCCTATTATTTTTCCGGTAAAATTTCGGAAGGCTTAGTAGAAGTCGGACTTAAAATTGCTTCGTTCACCTTCGGACCTCTTATCGCTTTATTCTTACTTGTACGCGTCAAAGAAAGATTATCCCTAGTTCTCAGTTCCAAACTTTTAGTCTCATCCTTATTTATTAGCCTAGTCACTACCATTAGTGTTAGTATTCTTTTAAAACCTGCCATGGCTTATCTAATTCCAACCGGCATAATTGTATTTTATCTCATTGTAAGTCTAGGACAGTTAGGAAAAAATAAACCAACCTCCCATTAAATAAAATTTCTTACTTGACAATCTTTGTAAGAAGCATACCGTCTTGCCACTTTTCACCTAACGGAGGATTATTGCATTTGCAAAGTAGAATCAGATTATCATTCCTATTATTTGCAATCGCCATCTTGGGTTGCATTGGAATCAGGACTCCGAAAGTTGTTAAAACTGTAAAAGCAGACGCAGGTATTTTAGATTTGCGAGAATGGGATTTTTCCCGGGATGGTGCCGCTGCCTTAAATGGGGAATGGGAATTTATTCCTGAAACTTTGGAGAAAATAGAAGACCGAGAAAAGGAACTAAAGAAATTCTACAATTTTGGAAGTGATGCCTTTCTATGGCAAAATTCTCCGTCTTACGCAAGTTTCAAAATAAAAATACTACTACCGGAATCATTACAAGAAAATATACTCTATCTTAAAATCAATTCAATCAACAGTGCCCATACTCTTTATCTAAAAGATAAATTAATCGCCTCTTCGGGCACTGTGGGCAAATCCAAATTAGACTCCATTCCATGGACAGGAACGGAACTGGCATCGTTAAATATAGATACAAAAGAACTAGAACTCAACTTACAAGTTTCGGATTTCTATTCTAATAAGAATTCATTGGGTGGAAATATAACAATCGGAACCCTGCATGATTTAGAATCAGGGATAAGTAAAGATTTATTGATTAGTGTAATCCTGATTCTATCTACAATATTTGTCTTACTCTATAATTTATCAGAAATTAAGGAAAGAGTATCTATTGCTTTAACGACTTCCTCTATCGGTCTTATTTTTCTAATTGGGACATCTTACTCTTATCCGCTATCCATTATTTTTCCAAATTCTTCGGGAAATATCCTACCGGTATTAAAGATAATGAGTCAATTTCTAATTTTTGTCTGCGGAATCTATGTGCTCTATACAGTCTGTTTGGTGTTAAACCGAAAGTGGATTCGAATTTCTACCACGGCTCTTTTTACAGTTTTAATCGGGATTATTCTTTCTACCTATAATTTAGTATTACCGGCTAATATAGAGTTAGCTGTAAATTGCCTATTACTACTTTTACATATTCTAGCTTCTTTATATTTTTTCGAAAACGGTCCAAGCTCTTTTGCAAAAATAAAAACTTATACTAAAAAATACAAAGCAGATTTAGATAGAACATTAAAGGAATTGCAAGACAATAAGAAAAGCTTTGACCAGAAAATAATTGAGCGCTCTTTTAATATGGTCACTTATATGGAAAAGCTAGAAATTCAAACAAGTGAAATGGAAAAATTAAACGAACTTATCATTCACTTGCTGGAAGGGGCTAATATTGATTCTGTCCTAGATGAAATATTCTCTCATATCATGACATACTACCGTGCAAATATTGCATTCCTATATTTCCTTGATCCAGAGACAAATGAATTCTATCCCTATAGAGGAAATACAAAAGACATTCCAGAGGCAATACAAAATTCTATGTCCAATTCAAGAATGCCTGTTTCAAAGGAAGCCGGTGTAGCCTACATAGCCTACAAAAGAAAAAAAACTATCTATATAGAGAATGCTAAGACTAAGTATACAAAGAGAAAAGAGAAAGTAACCGAAAAGGGCATATCAGAATTAGTCTCTTCTCTTTATATTCCAGTTTTAATTAGAAATGAATTTCAAGGAATTTTTTTCCTGGCTACATTCAATCATCCACTAAATCTAAACAAAGATAAAATCAAATTTATCTCGATGTTTACGAATCAATTCACCGCCGCCATTCAAAAAGAAAAATTACTAAAAGAAATGGAAGAAGAAAAGCGCAAGGCAGAAAAAGAAAGAGAAAAAGCAGAGCAAGCAAAACTCGAAGCTGAGGCAGCTAAGGAAGAAATTGAGGCTATTAATAGTTTGGCGCGAAGCATAAACGAAAATCTGGAATTAAAATTCATAATGGATAAAATTATGAACTTTGTTGAATTGCATTACGAGATCAAATTTTATTCATTGCATATCTTAACTGATAGCAAAAAGAAGATGAAACTTCTAGAAGCTAAATTTCCAGAAAGTGTAACATCAGAAGAAAAAAGAAAAATTTCGCAAATACAAATTCCAATTCAAACAGAAGAAGGTGCGTTTGCCTTCATTTGTAAATCAAAGAAAATGGTTTTCTATAAGAAACTAGATGTTGAAAAATCAAATGAAGAAGAAAGACAAGCCCTGGGCAATCTAAATATTTCTTCTATGGTTGGTATTCCTTTAAAAGTAAAAAATGAAATCATCGGGATTTTAAATTTTTTCAGCCCTATTCAGTTGAGTCTTAGCAAGACCCATTTAAGAACAATAGCTAGTTTAGGAGAGCAGGTAGCCGGGGTAATTCATAATTCAAGTCTTTATAAAGACATTAAATCCGAAAAAGATAAATCAGAGAGTTTACTCTTAAGTATCCTCCCGCCGAAAATTGCAATGGAACTAAAGAATACAAGTAAAGTAGTTCCTATTATTTATGAATCAGTAACTATTTTATTTACGGACTTTGTAGGATTTACTAAAATCGCAGAGTCCCTTTTACCCAAGCAATTGCTGATTGAACTCGATGGGTATTTTACTTTCTTTGATTTTGTTTGCGAGAAATACAATATCGAAAAATTAAAGACGATAGGCGATGCTTATATGTGCGCGGGTGGACTTCCAACGGCTAACAAGACTCATGCGCTCGACGCCTGCCTCACAGCGATGGAATTTAGAGACTTCGCACTCAGAATGCAAGAATTAAATTTAAGTTCTAAAGATGAGATGATGCCTTGGGAGCTACGAATTGGATTACATACCGGTCCTGTCATCGGTGGAATTGTAGGCACAACGAAATTTGCCTACGATGTATGGGGTGATAGTGTTAATATCGCAAGCCGAATCGAATCATCAAGCATCCCAGGAAAAATAAATATTTCAGAAACCACTTATGAATTAGTAAAGGAATTCTTCGTATGTGAGCACCGTGGAAAAGTCAGCGCAAAAAATAAAGGAGAAATTCATATGTATTTCCTCGATAGACTAAGACCGGAACTCTCAGCAAACGAAGATGGCACAGCCCCTAATCAAAAATTTCACGAGCTATATGCAAAAGTAAAAGCCGGTGAAAGCATTGTTAGCTATACAATCGAACAACTACCATTAGCCGTCTAATTTTAAAACATTAAATATTATTTGCACAAGTAAAATCTTAGTAATCATCGCGATTGGAAATACTAAAGAGTAACCGAAACTCGGAACACTATTTTTTATTTCAGCATTTGCGAATGCGATACAAGCAGGTTGTGTTTGCATTCCAGAAATAATTCCCATTAGCAAAGGATAAGGAATTTTTAGGAATAATCGACCGATTAACATCATTATGACCGTATTAAATGTAGTAAGAATAAACCCAAGGGCTAATAACAATAAACCATATTTAGCAAAGTTTGTTCCGAAAGAAAATCCTGCTTTGAGTCCTATCCCTGAAAGAAATAAAACTACACCCATTTGTCTAAGCGTCAAATTAGCGTTATACGATATACTCCAGACAATACTTCCCGTCCTTCCAATATAACCGAGTATTAGAGAAATAATTAATGGTCCACCAGCATATCCTAATTTAAAAGAGGCTCCACCAGGAAGTGGAATTGGGATTTCTCCAGCCAAAAGACCAAGTGCAATTCCAATTGCCATGCTAATATAATCAATCTCAGTCAGACTATGAAAAGAATCGCCAAAATACTTAGAGACTTTTTCCATATCTCCCTTAGCGGCAACTACTCTTATCCGGTCCCCCCCTTGCAGTACAGTATTATGCGAAGGAACAATATCAACATCTCCCCGTTTGAGTCTAGTAATCGTAGCTTGAAATTTTGTATGCAAGTCGAGGCTACCAATGGTATACCCGATAACGTCTTTACTCGAAACAAAGACTCTTCTAAAATCAAGTTGCGATCTATCGGAAAATAAATGAGTGTGGTCATGAACTCCAAAAAACTGAGTCCTCTCTTTTAGCTTTGTGCCGACTATCGTTATGATATCGTCTTTCTCAAGGGTAGTTGCCCCATTTACAATTTCGATATTTTTTTTCTTCTTGATTCTCGCAATGACTAGCCCACTCAAATCATTATTCGCAAAAATAAATTCCACAGTTTTTCCAAACACGTTCGGATTTGTAATTAATACATCCCTGTGTTCTAATTCTTGTCCACCGAGCCCTAGCTCCATTGCAATTTGAGCACTTTCTTTTTCCATACCTACTTTGAAAATTTTTTTAAAAATAGAAAAA
>JANYCR010000554.1 GCA_025360185.1 Leptospiraceae bacterium
ATTCTTCGACTGAAATATTTCCCTGGCAGGGACCGAGGCATCTCTTTATATGAAAATTTAAGCAGGGTCTAATTGGTTTAGGCTGCGGAAGTTTTTGGATGGTTTTACGAATTGGAAAAACTTTATGAATTGTATCTAGTAAATCTCTAGCTGCTTTAACATCTGTATAAGGACCGAAGTATTTTTTCTTATCAGCTCTAATCCTGCGAGTCAAATAAATCATAGGGTATGGCTCGTCCGTAGACACGCAAAGGAACGGATAACGCTTGTCATCCTTTAAACGAATATTATACTTTGGATTATAACGCTTAATTAAATTATCTTCTAGTATTAATGCTTCTTCTTCTGTGTGCGTAGCAATCCAATCTAAATCATCAATTTCATTTTGTAGAGATTGAGTTTTAATATCCGCAATGTTTGCTTTCAGATAACTACGAACTCTATCCGATAGTCGTAAAGCTTTACCGACATAGATTACTTCTTTAGAGGAATTTTTCCATAAATAACATCCAGAAGAATCGGATAAATTTTTAATTTTTTCTTTTAAGAATTTGAGCGTTTCTTCATTCATATATTATTTGCACTCAGTCCAAAGAGTTTCATTCCATGGTAAAAGAAGTTCAACGGGCATTACATAATTCTCCAAAATCTATTGCCGGCAAATCAAAAGTATCCTGTTTAGGATCAAATCCAGTAAATCGAAATTCAAAATCGCGAAAATAAACATTTTCGGGAAATCTATTTGATTCCAAAAGAGAATTGAATAAAGAAGGATCATTCAGCAGTATCATTGATTTTCCATTTGTATTTAAGGGAAAAAAATACTCTCCTCCGATAGGGCGAACTTGGTGCACTTTGTAAAGTCGATCTTGATCGAAAGAATCTCGCTCCACTACAGTTAAATAGACTCCCGTAGGAGAATTTTTTGCAGACTGAGAAAGTAAAAATGCAATTTGAAACGGCTCTTTTCTGATTGAAATCGGATTTGTAAATCTATGAGAAAGACAGCCCTCGATTTTTATTCTGTCATTTCCAAGCATATGAGCAGTTGGAAATAAGGAAGATTTACCGCTCAAAGAAGAAAAGACTGCCATTCTATCCTGCGGATAAGCAACTATAACCTTTCTTTTATAAACCTGCATAGGCTCAAGCCTTGTCTTGTAAAAAATATAAATCAAACTTAAAGCAATGGGCAAAAGTATCGAAGTCAATGTATAGAAATTATACTTTTCTAAAGGAGAATTTTTTCCTCGAAGCGCCATTTGGCTTTTTAGATATATAAAACTACTTTCTATTGAAACGGATTCTACTTGAAATGAATCATTTGCATTTGTAGCCTTCCGGGCTTTAATACCAGCGATTGCTTTCGACCTGGCATCTTCTTTCTGTAAACTTCCAGCAAACAATCCGATAAATGCAAAGAATGGAAGTGCCACTTCATCATCTAATAGATAACATTGGAAAAAACCTGCAATGAAAATTCCTAGAATTCCAGAAAAAAGAACTGTCTGAAAAGTTAATTGATTTTTTATAAATAATCTAAATAGGTAAAACCAAAAATGAAGAAAGGCGGCTAATCCAATTATACCTCCAATGCAATAAAACTGTTGTATATCATGATGCGCATGTTGTCTGGGAGTGATAAATAACTCATACCAGAGTTGTTCGTCTTTCTCAATCATTTGATTAGATTTCTTCAAATGCTCCCGATCAAACCTGCCAGGTCCAATACCAAGAAACCAATGATCTTTTTCCAGGCTGAGTGTATTTTTATAAATAAAATATCTTTGATTCTCTGTAGTATTATCCGCAAAACCTTCCTGAAAAGCTCTTTGGAGTAGCCAATTATTTTTGTAAATGCCTATGCTTACAAAAAAAATAAGTAATATAATTCCGATTCCGAAGAAGTAATATTTTATTCCAATTTTTAAATTCTCTTTGTCGATCGAAGAAATGAGTTTAATTAGTATTAGCCCTAGAGTGTAAATTACTCCTAGCCAAATAGAGCGGCTTTGATTATAAAATAGTACAATGGAAAATAGAACGATAAATAGTAATAAGAAAAGATTTTTCCAAATTGTCCTCTCTCTAAATGTCAATCCCAAATGCACGATAAGACCGGGAAAGAATAATCCACATAAGCCACCAAAGGTGAGATGTGTATTCATCAGTCCAATAGGCAAATAGGTATAGCGTCCCCAAATATCTCCGGCAAAGTGTTGGAGCCTCGCCCCTTCTTTTACCTGAAATCCAGCCGTGATAAAAGTTGCCAATCGAAAAGGAGTAAAAATGCTTATAATCCCGGATAAGACGACAAAAAATACGGAAATATAAATCGATCGTATAATCGAATCTCGGTATAAAGAATTTCGAATATGGTAAAAGGCAGGGAGAACCGCAAAACACATCCAAAAGTCGGAAATTTCAGAATGAGTTAGAATAGTGCCAATGGATACTTCATACTTATCCAAATTCCATAAAAAACCGGGGATTAAAGCGAGATAAATGCCCAAAGCTGCCACAAAGGCACGATTACGTAGGGTGATAAGCAAATTTTTATTAGCATAGGAGCTATAAAGAAAAAGAAATGCCGAAATGACAGCGAATGACTGACTGGCTGTCACAGATAGAGGAAAACTTATGATGAAGAGGTTTAAAAAAATGACCGACAATTTATCTGAGTTCATAAACGATTCTATACAGGTATTTTCTCTTTGGATAAGAATGAAAACAAAAAAATAAACTTTTCCGTGGCTATCATAACTTATAATGAAGAAGCCAATATAAGAGACTGCATTGATTCTGTGTGCAGTTTAGCGGATGAAATCGTAATTCTAGACTCATTAAGCACAGATAAAACTATTGAAATAGCAAAAAGTTATCCTAAAGTAAAAGTTTTTTCTCAAAAGTTTAAAGGTCATATTGAACAAAAAAATGATGCAATTTCACTTTGCCAGGGAAACTGGATTTTATCTCTAGATGCAGATGAAAGAGCGACTCCTGCGTTAATAACAAGTATAGAAGGTATATTAGGAAATCCTAATGCTGTAAATGGATATAAGGTATCACGTTTGACGTTTCATATGGGAAGATTTATCTATCACTCAGGATGGTATCCACTTTACCGGTATCGTTTTTTTAAGAAAGGATTCGCAAAATGGGTGGGAGAAAATCCACACGATTACATTGAGATTGAAGGAACTGGAGCGAAATTGAAGGGTGATATTATCCATTACAGTTTTAAAGATTTATCTCATCAAGTAGATACGATAAATAAATTTTCATCTATAGTTGCCTTTACAAGATTTAGAAAAGGAAATTCATTTTCAATTCTACGTTCTATTTTAAAACCGCTTTCGAAGTTTCTTGAGATATATATTTTTAAATTTGGCTTCTTAGACGGCTATCCAGGATTTACCATAGCAGTATCGTCTGCCTATTCTACATTTTTGAAAACTGCAAAGATGTATGAACTAAAAAATAAAACTTTAGAAAGACCTTCTAATGTAAGACCGGATTATGGAAATGAAACTTAAAAACTTAATTAAGAAATTTTTTCCGAAACGAGAGATAGAGGAAAATCTAGATAATCCGCGTCGTCGCCCTCCTAAACGCCCCAAGGGGATGGAAAGAGAATTAGAAGACTTAAAATTAAAATTAACAGATTTCCTAATTACCTTAAAAGTAAATTCCGGCTTAGTTGTTAAAAGATCTATGTATTCATTGACTAAAAATGGACATGGATTGTACAGATTAGAAGGCACAGAAAAAAACGGCAGAGCTTACTCCATCATAGTCAGCACATCGAATCATTTGCAAGTCAATGCGGATGGAAAGGTAACAGGTCTTATCCAAGTCACAGAAGCAGAATTAAACCGTATCATTCAAAATGAATATTCCAGTTTAAAAGGAATATTAGATAGATTTAAAAATCTGAATTTAAATGATAAAGCATTAGAAATTCTAGATGAAAAAAACAAATTCAATTGGAAAGAAATAATTTTGTGGAATACCTATTGGAAGGAAATGCTATTTCTTCATATGAGTGTAAATCATATTGCGGTTTTAATGATTAGCCTCGGTGATACCTTTAAAAATATCTATTTAGAAGTTGCCTCTAAAAAACAAAAGCAGATTGTATCCGATGAATTGTTTTATTTAAACCAAGGCGTTACCTCTGAGGATATGAACCCAAATTCAAAAAATATTAATCTAATGAATTTTGATACTGCCTTGGATGAGTTCAAAAAAAGTATTTTGAAAGTTAAAAAGAAAATGGAAAGTGATGTATGAATTTACTGGAAGTGAAAAATTTGAACATCACTGATAAATCGGGACGAAACATTCTAAGTCAGTTTAGTTTTGAACTTAGAAAAGATTCTATTCATGCAATCATTGGAGAGTCAGGTAGCGGCAAAACATCATTTGCCAATTCGATCTTCCATCTAACACATCCTGATCTTAAAATGCAGTTTGACAAATACCAAGTTTTTGGGAAAAATTACCTGGAGTATTCCGAAAGCGATTGGGAAAAATTGAGAGGGAAAAAAATTACTCTCATTCCACAGAATCCGGGAAAATCATTTCATCCATTTATTTCCATAGGGGATCAAATAAAAGATTATCTCAGGAGAAAATCTCCACATCTTGCAAACCGAGCATCTATTCTGGAGATTCTAGAAAAA
>JANYCR010000103.1 GCA_025360185.1 Leptospiraceae bacterium
AAAGGGAATATTAAATGGTCGTTAGCTTTTTCGGAAGCTTCGCTTTTTACATATTTTAGTAAATCAGAAATTTCTTTATTCAAACGATAACCTCTTTATTCAATGAGAAAATACTGGAATTAAAAAACCAGTGAAATTTTAACTCAATATATCAGGACTTGGCTTTCCTATGAAATAACCCTGCGAATACTCAACTCCCATTTCGATTAGTCTATCCTGGATTTCTTTTTCAGAAACGAATTCGGCTATGACCTCTGCGTTAAGGCTGTGCGATAACTCGATAATAGCCTTAGTTACAAGGTAGGCTTTGTGATTATGATTTATATTTCTAATGAACCAACCATCAATCTTAATAAAGTCGGGTTGAATATCGAGTAACCGCGCAAGATTAGAATAATGAACTCCGAAATCATCAATTGCAATTTTACAGCCTAATTCTTTTAACTTTTGTAACGTCTTTAGGCTCTGACTATTTATATCTAAAGAAATATTTTCTAGAATTTCGAACGTTATGCGTGAGGGAGACATATCATAATATTGTAGTTTTGCTTCGACAAGTTGTGCGAAGTCTTTGTATTCTAAATCAAATTGAGTGATGTTAATAGAAAGTTCTTTGTCTGTCTTCTTAAATTTTTCAAATGCTTTGTCCATTACAATGATCGTTATTAATTTTATAACTCCCGTGGCACTTGCAAGTGCTAGAAATTTATCCGGTAGCACGATAGACCCATTATTATTCATACGAACAAGGCATTCATATTTCAATATCTTCCCAGTTCGATTATCCATTATCCCCTGAAAATAAGGCATAATTTCTTTCTTTTCGAGTGCAGTATTTAATTTACGACCCCAGAATATATTTTGTTTATGAAATTCAATTTCGTTTGTATGCTCAGAAAAATTTGTATTGCCTGCATTATGGATTCTATGCAGCAAACCAGACTTTGCCGTAGAGTATAAATTTTTATTGCCATTTGTAATAGAAATAAATAGAGAAATCTGAAAAGAAAGTCCCTCCACTTTTATCGGTTCTGACTTTAGCATCAGACGGAAAAGAGAAAACTTATGAATGAATTCTTCGGTAAAGGGCTCAGTTGAGAGAATTAAAAATTCATCCTGTTGAGTATGAAACATTTCTTCATTTTCAATAACTCGCTCCGAGATAATCTGTATTAGCTCTAAAAGAATTTTTTTGTAAATCTTTGCTCCAAAGTATTCAATGAAATATGCATAATTTTCGATTTTTAAAACGGCAATAGTTAGAGTTAATTCCTTGTTCGAATACTCCTCGAACCGCTTTTGTAGTCTTTCCCAGTTAGCAAGATTTGTGTCACTGTTATAAAAAAAAGATCTTTCTAATTCTTTGTTTTTTTCTTGTAAAGATTTATCAACATAAAAGGAACGGATTGCTTCCTTTATTGTTAGCGCCAAATCAGTATTTTCCCAGGGCTTCGAAATAAAGCGATATAGATTTCCACGGTTTAGAGCCTTTCCGACTTCTTCTCCGGAGGCAAGACCTGTAAGCATTATTTTTCGAGTGTTTGGATTCGATTCATGCACTTGAGCTAGAAATTCATCTCCACGCATAACAGACATTACCTGATCACATAGGATTACAGGAATATCTATTTGATTCGAGTTACATTCAGAGATGAAATTTAGAGCATGTTCAGGATCGTCAATTAGTTCAATGGCAAACTCGCGTCCAAAGTTTTTTTTTAGTTGGTAAGATAAACTTTGCAGAATAAGAACTTCATCGTCTACACATAGGATAACAGGAATTTTTCCCTCCTCTATGTTAGAAGAATTTGCCATTATTTGTTGACTCTAATCAATCGACTATTTGCCTGCATATTGCGTAAAATAGTAAATAGCCCCGGCAACAGCAAGACCTGCAATACTCGCAAGAGTAATCTTGATCCAACTCCATGGTCTATCTCCATTCACTTCACCAGTTCTAGCATTGATTACAAAGCGGTAGATTTTTTCGTTATAGCGATAACTAGAAATCCAAAGTGGTAAAAGTAAATGCTTGAATTTGACTTCGCTGTAGGTTGTATTGACAGAGGTAATTTGTTGTTCGTCTCCGCCAATGTCGCCACGAATCTTAGAGCGAATCGGTCCGTCCATCTTTTCTTTAGAAATAGAAAATCCTTCCTCGAGTCCGATCTTGTATCTCTCGGTTACAAACCCACTCAGATAACGAGCGTCATAGGGTTTCAATTCTTTTAAATCCCAAGGCTCTAATTCATCGATCATCTCATGAGGAAGAGACTTCGACGCACAAACTAAAATATCATCAAAATTTACAGATACAGAACCAGAAGCAGGATACCAACGAGTATGCCTCACTTGCCTGGTTTGTGTTTGCCCTTTACTGTCTGTATAAGATTCAGTGGTATAATAGTATTCGCCGCGCTGTCCGGTGTAACGTGAATAAGTATTTGCATCATACGTCCAATACGGCAAATACACTCCGTCCATTCCACTTGCGTTGGCACGTTTACTTAAATCATTTGGAGCAAACCAAAGACCCTTAATCCAATCAATGTATTTCTGTTTTGCTTGCGGTTTGTCCACATGAAAAGGAAGAACGCTTTCCGGAACAAACATCGCATCTTGCCCTTTGACCTCTGCGACCATCGGAGATCCACAAAAGGCACATCGGTCAGACTGTGCCGTCATAATGGAATTAGCCCCACAGCCGCTACATTGAATTTCTTTCCCGCCGGTTACTACATCGCTTGCCTTAACAGAACGAGCATTCTTAACCGCTTCGTTAAAATCATGCTCGACAACCTGAGTGCTTGCTGTGGCAGAAGAACCAGAAGTAGCCGACGCGGAAGCGGGGATAACTACGACTTGCTCATGACCACAGTAAGCACAGACAATTTTATCTGTGCCTGGCTTAAAGGTAAGTTTTGCTCCACATTGGGAGCAGGGAAATTCTTTTTTCTCGGTAGCGGCTTCTTCCATTAATTTATCCTTACAGTTTTATTGTGGTGGGAGTGGTGGAGGAACAGAGCCAAATAGTCCTGCTGTTTCTGGATTCTCGCTTGCTTTTACCCAGCTTGCCATTCCATTTTTCCAAATGAGGCTATCTCGTGTTATCTGCCCGTTTCCAATAGCAGCACGGAGTTGATCCATGTTGAATGGACCTTGTTGTTGCCCATTAACCGCTACAAAGTAAGCAACCCCGCCAGGAATTGGAGGAGGATTTGTATTTTGCTGTTGGTTGTTCATTCCACCCATTTGCTGACCCATCGCCATGCCCATTCCAGCACCCATTCCCATGCCCATTACCCCACCAGCGCCTTCGTTTTGAGAAGCGTTTAACATAGCGTCACCCATCTTCATCTGGTTGACTTTGTTTACGTCGCGAACCATCGCAGCGCCAGTATCTTCATCGAGGAATTTCTGGAGATTAGCCGGTAGAGAAATATTTTCGATAATAAACTTATTTATTTCAAGACCGAATTTTCCAAATTCTTCATTTACAAAACCTTGAATCTTAGCGCCTAATTCCTTGTAATTCCTAGCGACATCTAAAACAGGAATATTCATCTCCGCCAAAGCGTCAGTAAACTCACTGATGAGAAGACTACGAAGTTGATCTTCTACATTTTCAATATCAAAACTACTCGCAGTTCCAGAAACTTCTTTAACGAGTTTCGCTGGATCAGCTACACGGATGGAATAAGTTCCAAACGCGCGCACTTGCACCTGACGAAATTCAGGATCACGAAGCATGATTGGGTTTTTTGTTCCCCATGTTAAGCCAGTGAAAATCTTTGTATTTACAAAATAAACCTCAGCCTTGAAAGGAGAATTGAGACCGTATTTCCAACTCTTGAGAGTCGTTAGAATGGGAATATTTTTTGTCGTTAATTCATAACGTCCCGGTTTAAATGCATCGCCCATCTCACCTTCGTTTACAAAAATTGCATGTTGCGACTCACGAACTGTCAATTGTGCACCATTTTTAATTTCATTTCCATGACGTTCAAATCTATGCACAAGCCCAGAAAGACTGTCATCTGTATATTCAATGACATCAATAAATTCGCCTTTCAGTTTATCAAAAATACCCATCTTTTATCTCCTTAGAATCAAAATGAATCCAATAAGAGTATAGTTACTTAAGAACAAAATTAATCAATAAAAAAATGATGCGGAACAGAGTTTGATGCATTAGGTTGAACATGCTTTGCTTGTAGTCTAAGTTCCTAATATTTACCACTAAAGGAAGGACTAATTCTAAATGTATAGTAATACAGTTCGAATCTAAATACGAACCTTTACTTTTCTGAGGGTCTAACCTAAAGTAAGAGGCGATAATGAAAGTATTTTTCCCGCTACGAAAAAGATTTAGAACGAGGTATTTATTTAGGTTCCTATTTTGGATCCTTGGTTTTGGAACTAGGAAAGCAAATTCAGAAGAACAGATTCGAATTCGAATTACAAATTTGATTTCTATTACATTCCTTTTCGGAATTGTAATATTCGCAAGTATGCAGGTAATATTATTTTGTTCTGCTGAAAAAGAATTTTTAATTTCTTTTGGCATATTAAACCTAATAATTCTTAGCTTAAACCGTTTTGGTTTCACTGCATACACAAAAGTATTACACATTCTCATAATAAATCTTTCCATTTTTGTTATCATTCAAAAAGAAAAAGATTTGCCTGCCATTGTTGTTTATCAATTATTAGCCGCATTTTTGCCTTTTCTATTATTTCGATTGAATCAAGTTAAATATATTATCCTCTCTCTATTGTTCAATTTTTCTTTACTGGTATTAAGTTCTCCTTATCTTTTTACATGGCTAACACCGAATACTCATACAAAAGAACAAATCATATATGAAACAGCATTTGCACTATGGAATAGCTATGTCTGTTCGATTTGTTTTCTTTTGTATTTTTATTTGCAAGACGAAAAGATGAAAAAGCGGGTTACAGCACAAACCATTAGAACCAAAAATTTAAATGCCCAGCTCACTGAATTATTGGAAGAACAAAAGCTTACCACGCAAATCATAGCGCATGATTTGCGTAATCCGCTCAGTGCTATTCTTGGAGTTGAATCTATACTTAAGCCAATTCTAGAAACAAGTCAAAGTATTCCAACCGAATTTCCCAAATTTCTGCCATTGATTTTTAAATCTGCCTCAAATGGAATCAAGGTAATTGAAGATATTCGGGATGCTTACTCCTTTGAACAAAAAGATGTCCTTATCGAAACTGAAACCTTAGATTTAGAAGATTTACTATCTGAAATAAAGGCAAATTTTCAACCAAAATTGGACGAAAAGCAAATACGGCTAATTCTATCTTGCCCCACAGGACTTCGGCTAAAGACAAATAGACTTCGTTTGAGTAGAGCTATTGAAAACGCACTCACAAATGCAATTAAGTTTACTCCCGAAAGAGGAGAAATTCAAATTATTACAATGACGACTGATTTTATAGATATCACTATTAAGGATTCTGGAATTGGAATTCCTAAGAATCTTCAGAGATATTTATTTCAGAAATTTACCAAGGCAAAGCGTAAAGGCTTACAAAACGAAGTCTCTACTGGTCTTGGAATGTATATCATTCATAAAATAATAACATCCTTAGATGGTGTGGTCACAATCGACAGCATCGAGAATGGGGGAACGAGTATTAGCCTCTTATTGCCCCTGTCTAAAATGGAGTGATTTCCCTACTTTCCAACTACCACATTCTTACCCGGATAGAAAGTAATCGAATCATTTTGTCCGAGTTGGATTTCTGTTGAGTATTCGTTAGCACTTCCTTGGTAATGACCTGATTCATAGAATTTTAAACCTTTAGTAGATTTAATTTGTGCTATTACATCAGGATTTTTCTTTAGATCAAAGCAATAATTCTTTAAACAAAGCTTATCTGTTTCTTCTGTTCCGTCTCCTTCGCCTATTTGCCTTTTTTATTTTTTATTTCCATCTCTTCACCTACTTCTTCACTTGGCTCTACCATAGAATAATTTGGAATCAAAAAGGCTACTTTCCCTTCTTGAGACGGAACATCTCGAGCATTAAGTCCACCTTCCGCTATTACTATACTAGTAATTTGGGGAGAAGCAGGATTTAATTGGGGATACATTTCAGTATTCCCGTAATTTCCAATTTTCTTCCTACAAGCAAAAAATCCTAAGAGGGTAACTAGAATTATCCCATGTATGATATATTTTTGTAATTTATTATTCATTTTAAGGCTACTTTACTTTTATATTTAAATTTTTCAAGGTAAAATGCATTTATCTTTGTTAAATTACTTTCTATTCAAGTGGAATTATATTAAGACTCGCTGAATTTACATTGCATGTCCCGGAAATATATCGACTAAATTTGATCTCAACTGGAATGGAAACTCCAGCAGGAATACTTTCAACTGTAATTAAACTTGTTTGTAAAGATTGAAAATTATTGGAAGATACCAATGGAACCATTGCTGTCTGTACATTATTAATGAACAAAGCAAAATCGCAACCATTACCAGCCGCATCACCAGAGGCACTATTTACAGTAAAGGAGATTAATGAGCGTTTGCTGCTAGAATTTGTGATTGGAATATTGATTAAAGAGGTAAGACTTCCCGCAGATTCTGAGGCTGAACCCGAAAATAAAGTTTTGCCGTAGGTGTTAGCTGCTGGAACTTTAAAGGCAATTAAGTTTAGCGTATTATCGTAAGTAGCCTTTGTGAAAATACTATTTACGCCACTCGTAGAATAATGCGCTGAAATTGTCGTTGGAGTTGCTGCGCTCTGCGTTGTGTAAGTAAACATATTCATTGCCGCTGAACCGTCGTCTCCAAATGACCAGTCTTCGGTCGTTAGTGGGTCTAGACGAAGCGAGTGTGCAGTAGTATTACCCAATCCTCCTAAGCTTAAATTCTGCCAGAGTATTACACTATTTGCTGGAGTATACGAGACCGTCATACTAGTTCCATTTACAATTGGGGTAAATGGAGCAGAGATGGAAAGATTCGTAGTTCCTATTGGAAGTTTAGAACTTGCCTTACCCTCATAATTTAACATACTCGCAATACTAGTCACAGTAATAATATTTGAATAAGTAGGGCTTGCTGAAAAAATCAGATTTCAGCAAGTTTTTTATTTTTATCTAGTTTTAGGAATGAAAAGAGTTGCAATAAAAAATTAGATAAAAGAAGTCTTAGCTTCTTTTCCAAATTCATGATTAGGATGATAACGCCAA
>JANYCR010000222.1 GCA_025360185.1 Leptospiraceae bacterium
TTCAAGAGCAACAGCATCCGCAGCGGTAGCATATCCTCGGCAGTATCAGCGGCGCCCACCGCAAGCTCAAATCAGCGCGACATGGGAACCCTGCCCGAGGAGGGCTATTACAACGTGGCAGCGGTCGATACCGAGAGCTACCGCCAAAGCCTTCAGTGGCTCCAGCAGACGTGTCGACCCGTGTTCTTAAAGGAGTTGAGCCAGTTTGGCCAGGTCCCAGTGCCTATCACAGCGGAGAACGCAAAACGCCCAGAAATGATTGGAGGCATCCAGCAAGTGCAGGTCGCGACATGGAAGCAACTTCAAGTGCAGGTAATCCCTATCGACAAGTGGGGAGCCCCGCAAGATGTACTTCAAGAGGTAATCAAGAAAAAAATGAATTGGTAGTTCCATTGGTTTGAGATCACCTACATTGAAGTTTTTTCTCATTGGCAAGTAAGAGAGCAGTAGGTCTGTCTATGACTTGTAATAATTTTCCATGTCCTAGATTTTTAAAAATTCCCGTTTTTCTACTGATCTTATCAAAAAAATCCAGAAAAGTATTTGGAATTTCTATATCAGTTCTTTGTTTTAAAAAATCAAGGATCGAAGTAGAAGTTCTTCCTTTTTCTAAGACTGTTAGAACCAAGGCTTCATTTAGTTTATAGACATGATCGGCAGTTTTCTTGGCGATACTTTCTAGAAATAGATGGTCTACTTGATTTAATTGCTTTGTGATTACAATGTCTAAATTGGTAAGAAGCTTTAAGGATGTTTCGGATTCAATTACTTTCTGCTCGTATTTGCCTGTAGCCCCCAGGATATATTCTCCCAGGTGATTTACCCGAATATGAATCAGTCCATCATAACGGCTTAGATAATCTAAATCATCAACTCCCCAATTGCCACGAAAATCGTCTCTTGCATTTTCTGGAGGTACATAAGAAATATCTAATATACCAAGTGCTGCCGCATATTCAAAGAGAAATACGAGCATGTATCTTTCTTCTACAATCTCCCACGTTCCAAATCCGTCATATCCCAGACTTCCATATTCTTTTTCTTCAATGTAAAGATTCCATAATTCATTGGAAACATAGAATTTGTTATTATTTATTTTCATTGAACTGGACAGCTCTGATATGGAGACCCATTCATACGCAGGCAAACGATTGATTGCCTTTACGATCGCATTTCTTCTATCTTTTGCATTTTTAGCAAGACCGGATTTTTGTCCCTTTATAAGATTGATTCGGTTAAATTCATCGCAGGAAGAAACAAGCCATCTCTCCCAGCATTCTTTTAAAATATCTTCAGGCTTTGCACTTTGCCATTTTATACCTTTTGTGGATAATTCTAATTTGCTTCCATTGTATTTGACCATATTGGCAGAAAGTAAAATTAATGTAAGCGAGAAGGAAAGCATTCCCAAGTCATTTTTTGCAATTTCTTTTTCAGAATAATAATCGCCGTTATAAAGATGTTTGTGAATAATTTCCTGACTTGCCTCAGAAATATTTCCTGTGGTCGAACTTCCTTTTATCTTTCCAGATTGGACTAATGCGAGCACAGTCTGTATATTGTGTAATGCTTCTATTTCTGTTTCTCGAATAGTAATTTTTTTAGTCTCTTTTGTTTTTGAACCATCCCATCTCTTATGAGTTAACTCAATCTTATCCTCTAATTCTTTCACAGATTTAATTTTAAATGCTTCGGGCTTTGGAATTTTCTCTTTCAATGCTTCTTGTAAATCAATCGGAATTACACCCCCGTAGAGAATAAATTCTCTGTGACTTATTTTCCTATAACCACGTGTGTCTGTTTCAGTCTTTGGGTAATCACCATACTTCGCTTCAAATTTTTCAAGATTAAACCTGCCGCCATAATTATAAACTGTTTCCTGAACTGCCAACTTGGAAATAGCATCTAGGCTTTCATAGATAGTAAGTAGATTCGTTTTAATATATTTTTCAATAGCATTCATTAAATCGAGTTTTCGATTGAGACCTTGTATATTACAGAAATCTGCTTTAAGTTTTAGTTGCGCTACGGTATATTCATTATCTAATACTTCTATTAATTTAATTTGTGATTGTAAATAGTTACTTTTCAAAATACTTTCTCCTCGTTGTTTACCGATATGATTATAAAAAATTAGAAGGGCTTTAGGGTAAATCTTTTTTACATCGGCTCTTAAATATAGCTTCGCTGCATGAGTCACTATCTATCCATCGCCTACGTAACGAACGCCTATATGCGTTCTCTACATTGTTAAAGGTTATACCTTATTACCCGCTTTTCTCTAATTCGGTAAGAAAGAGAATTCCTATTTTCTTACAGAAAGAATTTTATCGTATTTTCGTTTCCGCTCTTCCTCAGCTTCAGTTGTCCTTTGTTCTATCTTTTTCATTATATAAAACATCCAATAAATCATCCCTGCAACTGCACTAAATCCTAGCGTATAACTTTTTAATTCAACTGCTAACATCATCAGTAAACTAGTTACGATTATCCCCGGTATCATCAACACAATATGGTATACTATTTCCATAAATACTATCACAATTAAAACAACTAAGAGTGGGCAAGCAATCAGTAATAAAATGTATATCATTTTATGCGGCTTTCCTTAACTCATCTTCATTCCAGTTATGCGGATTATTCTTTATATACTTCTGAACAAAATATAATTCGGTTTGGTCTTTTATTATGCGATCATAAAATCCCGATTGCCAAACCTTCTCACCAAGGGTTTTACGAAGTTCATTTATTTTTTTAGTAACTGCTGATTTATAGGATCGAATGATTGTTGGTACTGAGCCGGGTACAGATTTACTGAATTCTTCTTTCGTATTATTT
This sequence comes from Leptospiraceae bacterium, assembly GCA_025360185.1. GTDB lineage: Bacteria > Spirochaetota > Leptospiria > Leptospirales > Leptospiraceae > UBA2033. Next base: position 2,839 of record JANYCR010000222.1, read on the forward strand.
GAAATATCGATTTTATTATTGTCATTTAAAACAATAATTCCGTGAACATGATTGGGCATGATTACGAATTCATCCAATGTCACAAAATTAAAATGCTCCGGCATTTGTTCCCAACAGAATTGTGCGGTTTTTCCAAATTCGGATAATTGCATTTTTCTGTTCACAATTTTACCAAATAAATGTTGCCGATTATGCGTACAAATAGTGATGAAATATTTTCCTTCTTGCGAATAATCGTAATTTGGCAATCGAATAGATTCAATTCTGTATCGTTTTCTATATAGGGTCATCGTTTACCTCCGGTAAAATTTTATTATCCTCATATATTTTTTTGCATATCGTAAAAATAGGATACGTCGTGTTTCATGACGCCGAATTCGGCAATATTATCGCATTACATTGCGACAATATTGTATTGAACCCAACGAAACGTTGCAATGCAATGTAATAAAAATCGGGTAACATGTCGTAACCAATCCAGCAATATCGTAAAATGAATGCGGCAATATCGTAGAGACACGGCATGCCGTGTCTCTACGATGACGATGTAAACATTGACGGATAATGCCAAAATTTTTCATATTTCAATTAATTCGATTTTTGGAAATTGGTTACCTGCGCCTAATTTAGATTTGTCGATGGTGACTTCATAGTCCCTCGATTTGTTCGCACTCTAATCCCTCTAAACTATCAACCTTTATCTCATAAGTGTTTGGATCAACGCTTAACAATCTGTGAACTTTTGCAGTTGAATATTGACCATTATTGTTATTATGCTTCCACCAAAGTAATTTTACAACTTCCATACTCCCAGCAGGACGGGCAGATGATTCATCATTTAGAAAGAGAGTTCTTAGTGCTTCTTTAATCGCATTAGCATCATTATCCGAAAAGCCAGTAAGAGACGCGAGTTGAGGATTCATACTTCCATAGAAAGCATAAACACCGAAGTCAACTCTGTGTTTTGTTCCCATTGTATCAGAACCTCTTTTGCTCCCGTCACCTTCACCACTAACGCTTTTTGTAATTTGCTCGCTCGTTATGCTAACAGGATTTATGCTAAAGGCAGGATGTATTGAAACTGGACCGCGAATACCGACCGATACACCCTTTGAGTCTTTACCTTCTGCTTTTGGCTCATTACCCGACTCTTGTCCTTTCGGTTTCTTTTCTTTCTTTTCTCCTTCAAATGCGAATACTTGTCCAAAGGCTCTTACATCAATCCACTGTTTACATGCATCTTCTCTTAATTTCTTTTCATCTTTTAAAGTTTCTTTCTTTAATACACCTTCTGCTCGTTGTCTTAAACTTCGATAATCATCTTTTCTTTTATCATCCGATTGAACGAAAATATCAAAGCCGTTATCTATTAGCCGATTGCGAATTTTCCTTTTAACGCAAACATCTGATAATTCTCCAAGACCATCGTAATTTGTTCTTGGTCTATTTCCATTTAAGGGATCACCATTTGGATTTGCATTTTTTACTTTTACCACTACCGCGAAATCAATTTTATTTTTCAAACTTTCCATATTAAAGTCTCCTATTATTTTTATGAATTACTATTTTCGTTGTCTTGTGTATCATCACTGGCTGAATCATCTGACTTAAAGGTATTTAATTCTTTTCGTTGGCAGTGATACCCTAATAAAAATTCACCAGATAATCTGCTATTGTTGAGATAATCATTTGAATTGAATAGTCCCATGACTTCATCAATTTGATTTAGAAAAAAGTTAGCTCCCCCTAATCTAGCCTTATAAGGCGATAAGGATAATTCTATATTTTTCCAAGTTTCAAAAGGTTGTTCAGAAAAACGTTGCATTAATCTTGCTGCACTTGTTTCTCTTTTTTCACCAGCTTTGTATAAAGCCAATCCTTCGATTCTATCAGCTATCGCAAGTAAACGACCATATAAATAGTCCCGTGTGTTTCGATCTTTTTCAAGACTCATACTATATCCTCTCTCTCTATAAAAATTTTTAAAAATAGAACATGTTATTCCAAGTGCTTTATTCCATTCCCATTCTTCTCTAAAAGAAACGCGATTGCTAACTCTTTGCACACACGACTTTACTATATCGAATGGAATTTTGTTTCCATCAATGATACAGGGAATAATTCTTTCAATAGTCGCTTTGATTACTTTTGATTTGCCTTCACCTTCTTTAAGCATCCCATAAACTATTAAAGCAATGTCTTTGGGAGATGGTGCTCCTATAAAACTAATTTGCTTTTTCGTTTTAAAATCTTGTCCATAATTTTGTATCCAAGCCGATGAAGAGTGCCAAGTTTGAATTCTTTCCAGAAACTCTGATCCAGTTAATTCTCTATAAAAAATTACTGCCAATCTTCCTGGCGATGCAGAATCTAGACCAATGACATTTATACTTTCCGTTACTCCTAATTTAACTGAATATCCTGCCATTAGTTTATTAAAATTTGTAGCAAATGCTTGAGCTGTGTTAGCCGCAGAAATAATTTCAGTATTTTTCTCTTCATCGGAAAATAAACCGAGAGTATCAGAATACGGGTCTGGAATTTGTTTGCCTGAAACTGCCCATGCAACAAAAACCTGATTTCCATCTCCATTAATGTAACCTTGTTTATTAATTAGCCATTGTAGTGCATTATGCGCTTTTTGCGTAACTTCAAAACTTAGATTAAAAGCTTGGCTTGAATTTGAAAATCTACCAAGAAAAGTAAATCCACTGTCATCATTGGATGAAATTAACCGAGCAGAATCTCCATCATTTCGAATTTTTGAAGGATGCCTATCTGCACTAAAATCAATTTTTCCGGAAACATAACATAATGACTGATTTGATTTTGTTGATTTATAATAGTTAATCCAACTTTCCCATATTTTTTTATTTAACCATACTTTTGTTTCTGGATTGCCTTTCAATAATCGAACTTCCCATCTTACAAAGGCTTCTGCTTGCCATGCTTCATTTTGAAATAAGGTAAATAATTCAGGTTTTTCTTTTTGATCACCAAACCATTTTTTTATGAGCTTACCTTTATTATCCGTGTGCAATATTTTTGCTTTAACTAAATCGCCAATAACGGTTCCTTTAGATATATACTGATAAACCGCTTGAATATAATCATTCGCATACTTAGAGTTAACCCACTTTGAAAGTAATTCTTTGTAACTCGAATGGTAATGTTTTTTATCACCTCCATATTCTAGGTAATCATTTGCGACATATTGCAATTTATCGCAGAGCGGATAAGGGGCTTCTCCGTTGGCTCTTCCCATTGAGAGTTCAGTGCAAGGAATGATAGTACGAGATTCTCTTTTCGAAACTACTAACGCATTCACGAATTTTCCTTCTGAATCTAAAATAATTTGTAATTGGGCTTTTTGTGTTGTATGACAAATAGGTAGCAAAGGCTTGCTATCATTTGGATCGCCTACACTGGTTTGACATAGTTCATACGTATCGTATAATTTTTGAATCCAACTCATTGTATCAAACCCTCCTCATCTAAGCCAATTGATTTCGGCGGATTAGCCGACATATTCTTAACTTTTTTTCTAATCTCACATTTCTCAGGTCTGGGAAATTCAACGTAACCGTTGTTCATCTTTGACCACCAAAATCTTGCATGAAGTTCATTGACTCCAAGTTCATCTGGATAATCAAACCCATGAAACATGAGTCCGTATGCAATTTCTTCGCTTTCATCAAAATGACTTTTTCCTTCTCCAAATTTACAAGGCTCAACATAAGCCTGACATTCTCTTGTTCCTAAAAATATATCTCTCCTTCCACCTCTTTCAATCATTCGTTTCGCTACTTCAAAATGCTTTCCATCAATTCTATCATTCTTCATATCTTCTCGTTTTAGATTCCATTCAAAATGAGCCTCTACTTGATATTCAACATCCGCTAAATAGCTATAAATAGAAAGATCGTGAAATGATTTTTCTTTCATAGTATCAGGACTTTTCTTGCTAGGATAAATTCCTGAAAAATTAACAGGCTTAATAGATTTCGATTGAGTTTTAATTCTATTCATCACTCTCACTTTATCAATATACCAAATGAACGTTGGCTTCCAATAAACAGAACTTAGAACACCTTTTAACGCTTCGTATGTCGGGAGATGATAACTACATTTTTCACCGCCAACTCTAGTAAGCGGGTCTGTGAAAAGCGCAAACTTACCATTTACCTTAAAATTAATTTTATTTTCCATCATTATCTAATTTTCCTTTTTATGCTATATTTACTCTAGGCAGTGTTACCCGTTCTGTGCTTAATCCGAATTTGTCGCTATAATAATCCTCTAATAAATAATAAATCCCTGTTTCTTCTTGAACTGCAAATTCTGTAAATAAGCTCCCACCTGTTCTGGAAATAAACTACCAGTGAATCTGGAACAAAGTTACCACCCATTCTGGAAATAACTTTACCACACATATGGTAAGATGCGCTGCATTAAAAGAGCATACATTTTTA
>JANYCR010000231.1 GCA_025360185.1 Leptospiraceae bacterium
CGCCTGTTTTTTGTCAAGCGATAAAAAAACATTCAAGAACTCTTCAATCTTTCCATAAGTATTCACCTTTCTAAAAGTTTTTTCCTGTTCAAGTAGGTGAGAGCCCGCCCATCTTTTTATCATGTCATTACTTTTACGCCAGCGCTTAACGCGTCTTACCTTGAACTTTGGATTCGCAAATGCTGAATCAATCACATTTGTCGTGTAAAAGGATTTTCTAAGTTCAGGTGGCAATAGCTATTCGATGAAGAGTTAAAATGTCTTCTAGACCTTCCTTGAGACTTTCAGAGGCATTGTAGCTAATCTTGCTTAGCCAGTTTATGATGCTATTCATACTAGCTTTACAACTTTCATAATCATTCACTACTGTCCCAAGAAAATTAAAAAAGTAATTGACCCCTGCCTAAACTAGGGCTAAAGCCTGTTTTGCGAGAAACAAATAGGCAGGTTAAAATGAAGTCTCCGGTATTTAAACAATTAATGCAAGCAATTTCTAATGATGAATTTCAAAAAATCGTGAATCAATTTGGTGGGGATAGATATTCGAAGAGTTTTAGTTCTTGGAATCACTTACAAATAATGGTCTACTTTCAATTAGCCATTATGTTTCGACGATAGGAGAAACATTGAGTTTAGGAACATCTTTGCGAGATGTAATCAGTTCATTGAAGTCAAAAGCAAAAGACTTGTATCACAGCGGGCTTGTAGTTCCTTCTCGAAATAATCTATCAGCCCAAAATTCAAAACGGGACTAGCTTTAGCGTCGAATATTTCAAAATGCCTTCTACATGATTAAAAGTAAGTTGAGCGGAAAGTCGTCATTATCCAAGCGAAGTAAATTCAAATTCAGTGAGACAGTAAAGTCTTTTGATTCATCAACAATATCTTTATGCAAAGAATTATTTGATTGGGCAAAATTTCGTAAGAATAAATCAGGAATCAAAATGCATACACTTCTAAATAACGAAACGTTGGTTCCAGACTTTATGACAATCACGGAAGCTAAGGGGCATGACGTAAAAGGACTTCGAAAAATTCCGTTGGAGAAAAATACAATTTATGTCTTAGATAGGGCATATCTATGCTTAAAATGGCTTTATTCAGTGGTTTTACAAGAAAGTCATTTCGTTATGCGGCTAAAGACGAATACAAAATACAAAGTTTTGAAAAGATTTAAAGTAATTGAAGCAAACAAAAAAAGAGGAGTGATTTTAGATCAGGAAATAAAATTTACCGGAGCGAAGAAGGATGATTATCCCATTCCGCTTAGGCGAATTAAATTTAAACACTTTGAAAGTGGAAAAGAATTTAATTTTATAACGGATAACTTTGAATTATCCCCATTTACAATTTCAGAAATCTACAAAGATAGATGGCAGATCGAATTGTTTTTTAAAAAGATAAAACAGAATCTAAAAATAAAAAAATTTATCGGTCTTTCTGAAAATGCTGTTCAAATTCAAATCTGGACAGCACTGATTGTTCTGCTCCTTTTTGAATACGCAAAATTTTTATCCAGAGCAACGCTCGGACTTAAAGAATTTTTATCAATCATCCAACCTAATATTTTCTCGAAAAAAAGATTTGAGGCCTTGCTCCATCTCACTGAATGGGAAGAACGAATTTTATATCAGAATTGTACTAAACAGCAGTTTATACCTTTCTGATTTTTTCTTGGGACAGTAGTGGATTGATTTATTAAAAAATTAAGTTTAGAAGAATTGAATAATATTAGATAAACGGGGTTTCTTGATATGAAAACTATTTTAGTAATTGATGATGATAAGGAAATTAGAGATTCGGTTTGTTTGATTTTAGAGGGCGAGGGGTATAAAGTCCTACTAGCTGAAAATGGGGAAGAGGGAGTTAAACAAGGGTTATCCCTTCGGTCTGATTTGGTTGTATGCGATATTACAATGCCCGGAATTAGTGGTTTAGAAGTTTTTTCTGAAATTAATGATAGACCCAATCATGAAATGATTCCTTTTATATTTGTTACTGCTCTATATAGTAAAACGGATGTTCGCAAGGCAATGCAGGTGCAGCGGATTATATTACTAAGCCGTTCGAGAAGCATGATTTAATTAGTGCAATCAAAATTCAATTAGCTAAAAGTAAGGAACATTCGAAAACCACTTGTTAGTAAAGAAAATATACCCCTGCGCTTCCTCTTTAAAGCACAGGATATACTAAATTCTTAGGACTCTAAACCCTCGACAATCTACTTTCTAAAAGTTGTATAGCTTGGTTAATATCTTTATTGCCAATTACAACTTCATAGGCACTTGTTAGGACTGGATATTTTTCTATATCCATAGGAATAAGGTTTGGAATTGCTTTTAGTCCATGATAACCATTGGACATTTTGGTTGGCTTAGTTCCGGTTACTAGCTCGTAGCCGTATCTCCTGTCTCTTGAG
>JANYCR010000253.1 GCA_025360185.1 Leptospiraceae bacterium
CGATTTGCTTTTCGAAGCAGGTCTTGCCTATGCAAATGCGTCACGCGATAGAGGATGGGACAAAGAGAGACGAGATATTGCAGTAACTATCTTTAAAGGACTCATTCGTAAAGACCCGGCTGATCTGCGTTATCCGTATGAGCTTGCACTGGTTTATTTCGATTCCTCAATTACAGACGGACTCATTGATGGAGTTGATCCTTCTGGTTACAACGATGCAGAGAAGGCTATGAAAATTATGAATGCAATCATTCAAAAAGAGCCAAACAATATTCCAGCAAGATTTGCACGAGCGAATTTTCTATACAGAGGTGGCTCGCCTGAGCAAGCTACAGAAGAATATTTAACAATCAAAACAAAACTAGAAGCGATGAAAAAAGCGGGAGCGATAAAGGAAAGTCTAGATAAAAATACTTCCTATATAAACGTTGTGCGCAATCTAAAAAAATTAGGTGCTGCAAAATAAAATATGAAGGACTTGATTCCTTATTATTTTTCTTTTTCGAGTTTTTCTTCGGTGGCACATAGATATAAATTGCTAAATCAAGTAACAAGTCTTGTAGACTTAGAAAAAAAAATTTCTCCCATTTTAAGGTCAGAGGAAATTTCTAAGATACAAACTGCCGCCAAAATTTTAAAACTCGAAACAGAAAAAAGAGGAGTGCAAGTTATTGACTTTTATCATGCAAGCTATCCTGCCCTTTTAAAGCAAATTGATAAGCCTCCCATTTTACTTTTCTGTAAGGGTAATCTCGATTTGCTGCAATATGACCTTGTATCTGTAGTAGGCACAAGAAAACCGACGCCTATCTCTACATTAGCCACGAGCCTCTTGCCAGAGATGCTCACCAAGTCAAACAATCTAGGAATTGTCTCTGGAGTCGCAATGGGAATTGACAGAACAGTGATGTTAGCCGCTCTAGAAGCAAATATTCCAACGATAGGCGTAATAGGAACAGGAATGGAAAAAGAATATCCGTATCAAAACCGTGATCTTTATACAAAACTAAAAAGCTCTTCAAAAGGTTTACTCATTACCGAAATGCGAATTGGTGAGGCTATTGGCAAATGGTCTTTTCCTAGACGAAATAGAATTATTTCTGGAATTGCGAAACTACTTATCTTAATGGAAGCACCACTCAAAAGCGGGGCAATGTCTTCCGTTGCTCATGCACTCGAACAGGGCAGGGAGGTTATGGTATTTGATGACCCAGAACTTTTATACAATGAAGGAGGTCGCAAACTTCTAGACGATGGAGCACATAGGCTCACTATGGCAGATTTAAAAATAGCACCCGATTCTTTTTTTCATATTTCCGAAATCATCCCGAAGAACTACAAAGAAATCCCCTCTCTTTTTTCTTCCTTAAGCCAACTAGAAAACGAAGGACTCTTTCAAAATGTAGGCGGCGGTTATTACAGAAAATTCAGCAATTATAAATAATCATTTGACAAATTCTTAGTTAGTATCCGAAATTTGAACAAGGAATTATTTCCAAAAATAAATAGAAATAGGAATAACAATGCATCCAAACGAAGAATTAATAGATAAATTTTATAGTGCATTTCAAAAGAAAGATTTTAAAACAATGGGAGAGTGCTACGCTGATACAGTAGAATTCAATGATCCTGCTTTCAAAGGACTCAAAGGAAATGCAGCTAGGGCGATGTGGCAAATGCTGATTGAGCGCGGCGCAGATTTAAAACTAACTTACAGTAATATAAAAGCAACTGATACGGAAGGAAGCGCTGATTGGATTGCAGTCTATCCATTTAGCAAAACCGGAAGAACTGTTACCAATCATATCCATGCAACCTTTCAATTCAAGGATGGGAAAATTGTAAACCACAAAGATGAATTCAATCTCTGGAAATGGGCGGGCATGGCTCTAGGGGCTAAAGGCTACTTAACTGGATTTCTTCCCGGCGTCCAAAATAAAATCAGAACAGAGGCTAATACTGGATTAACCATGTTCATGAAACGCAAAAAAATTACAGCTTAAATTTTTGCCACGGAGACACTGAGTCACAGAGAGTATGATTTTTTCCTCAGGATAGTAAATGCGGATTTATTTTAACGCTCCCTTAAACTTCTCTTCTCCGTCCCTCTGAGTCTCTGTGGCAAATCTAAAAATTTATGGAGTCTATTGGTAAAAATTTAATCTTGCTTGGAATAATACTTCTTATTTTAGGAGGATTGTTTATGCTTAGCGGCAAACTTCCCTTTATCGGTAATCTTCCCGGCGATATCAGTATCAAGCGCGACAACTTTAGTTTTTATTTTCCTCTTACTACTTCAATCCTTCTTAGCATTGTATTTTCTTTTATTATGTGGCTTATCAACAGATAAGTAGATAATATGGATTATCCAGAAAAGATAAGGCTTGCAATTCAATATATGGAAGAGCATTCTAGCGAAAAAATTTTATTAGAAGAAATTGCAAAAGCTTCTTTTATTTCCCCTTTTCATTTTCATAGAATTTTTAAATCAATTACTAACTCCACTCCCAGAGAATATATTGAGAGAATTCGAATCGAAAGAGCTGCTCATCTTTTTATTGATATGGATAAATCAATGGAGTTGTATTTAAAAAATTTACAAAATGCTCTTGGAGAAAACAATGAAAGCGCAAAATAAAGATTTAGCCCCATGGCAAACAAAACTAAATAAAGAAGGAAAACACCAGGTAAAAATTTTGGATAAAAAATTTGCTGATATGCCTGTCCCGTAACTAGCGGGATATTCCTTAGAATTGTTGCAGAGGCTGCCTTTGAAAATTATATCACAGGCAAACAACCATTAGACAAAATCACACCATTCTGGCGAATCATAGAAGAGAATTCTCCGCTTGCTAAAAAGTTAACATTCGGCGAA
>JANYCR010000278.1 GCA_025360185.1 Leptospiraceae bacterium
TTCTTTTCTTTTCTTTCTTTGGAGACCGGGATATTGTGGATAAATGTAAGTTGCCCCAAATAAGAAGAGTCCATGGCAATAGTTGTTGCAATGATAATTTGTTCCGGTTGAATATTTTCTTTCGAAATTTTTTCTTTAATAATAGAAATTGTATTTTGAAGCAAATCTTTGTCATCCTCGCATTCAATCCAGGTTGTTATATTTCCTTCGATTTCGCTTTTGAATTTTTGATTTTCTATTCGAATAAAAGAATTTGCAGTAGCCGCGATTTGCTTGGTGTTACGACAATTATTTTTTAATACCAACCTGCATTCAGCATCTCGCAGCCAAACCGGTAAATCAGAAGTGTCTCTATGAATTATTTGGCTTTTATCATAGTAAACGAAAAATTTTCCTGTGACCCCAGCCTCAAGTGCGGATAACCACTCTTCTTCGAAATCTTGTCCCTCATCGATGACGATATGTTTATACGGAAGACTGATTTTTTTTGATAATAAATTGGTAGCAAAAAGATTTGCTCTCTGTCTTTTATCTTCTAAGTTCTGCTCATAAATTTCAGCTAAACTAAAAAAACTTTGAACTTCCACGTTTGGATCAGATTTAAAATGTTCTTCCGAAATATTTTTCTTTAAAAAGGAATTATAAACCAGGAATAAAACTTTTTCAGTATCCGTAGACAGTCGTCTTGCGTGTTCAACGGCTAAGATTGTTTTACCCGTTCCTGCTCCGCCGCCGATTACAGCCCTGTCTTGTTCTTCTAAAAAATCTAGCAACAAAGACTGTTCTTTCGTTAGCCGCAGAAACTGTTCTTCTCTAAGTTCAATGTCCCATTTCTGAACTGTTACCAGGTTGAAATAAGGATTTAACCATTTCTTGATATTTTCTTTAGAGTTTTCAGATAGATTTATATGTAGATGTGCGTTGTAGTATTGGAAGACCCTGTCGATTCCTTTGTGGATATTAGGCAAATTGGAATTATCCAGTATAAAATCCCGCTTCAAATAAGAAGGAAGGTTTGCTCTTTGAAAAATTAATTGGGGAAAAAATAAACAGGTATTAATCGGACATTTTTCACCGCGGGGGAGTCTACGTTCTAGAATTTGTTTTAGAATATAGAATTTAGATTCTTCTGCCTGGAAGTAGGGGTTTTTATGCATTAGCCGCCTGTGACCATCAACTCCGGTTTGAAACCATTCTTCGTTTTCAATGCTTATTTCTCCAGACTTGACTTCGATAACTAGTAGTCCCCGGTTTGGATCGTAGATTAAAAAATCTGCTTCTCCTTGTTTACGAAAAGATTTATTTTCTTCTTCTGTCCAGGCAAAAGAATGAAATACCATATAATCTTCTGAAAGAGTTCGAAACGCATCGTAGACAATTTTTTCTCCCATACTTCCATGAAAGTCTTTTGGTAGGGGAGGAATAAATTCGGGCATAAGGAAATAAAATCAAATAAGCCCGACGAAATCAAGCAAAGAAAACCAAAGAAGCTTTAGACTACATAAAAAAGAACAGTGATATAATGACATCCCGCCCCGCCGAGAACAAAGCCGTGCCAGATTTCATGGTTTCGAGGGATGGATTCTTTGAGATAGAAAAATACTCCGCCTGTATAGAGTAATCCTCCTGCGGCTAACCAGATTAAACCGTCAGGGTGAAAATTAGTGAGGAGATTTTTTATATCGAGTAGGACAGTCCAGCCAGCAGCAAGGTAGATCATTGTAGAGAGAAAATCAAATTTGCCCGTAAAAAAAATCTTAACAACTGTGCCGATAACAGCGAGTATCCACACGATGCTTAGAATGATAGGTCCCATTCCCTCTCTAAAATGTACTAGAACGAATGGAGTATAGGTTCCAGCGATGAGATAGAAGATTGCGATATGATCTAGTTTTTGGAAAAGATCTTTCGCCTCTCCTTCCCTGGAATGGTATAAACTAGATATTGTAAATAAGGCAACAAGGCTTAATCCATAAATCGCGGAGCTTAAAATTTTCCAAAAATCATTTGTAGCGAAAGCAAAAAATAATAAAATACCTACGCCTATTACACTTAAGCAAGCCCCTATAGTATGAGTGTAAACATTTACTTTTTCTTCCTTTGTCATAAATCCTCTTTCAAAGTGAGATGCGAATAATCCTAAAAAGTTGCAAAAGAAAAAAATTGCATAGTGCAAAGAATAGTTTGAATTATTTAGACAAGGAATGAAAGAAAAAAATAAATTGAAAAAATCTGCAGGAATGGAAGTTAAAAATATCTTTCTTCCTTGACTTTAATTTTTAAAATGAAATAGTAAGGAAGAAATAATCTTCTCTTTGCGAGGTCGTTCATGCTGGAAAAAGGCTCAAAAAATCATCCTACTGGAAACCTAATCGTATACTGTTACGTCATTGGGGAGAATCCATTTCAACCTGGTTGTGAAATTATTGCTTCAAATGTAGTCGTAAGTTTTCTGAAAATCAATGATAACTTTCCTGTAGTAACTTTTCCCCCAATTTCATTTCCATCGATCGAAGAATTAAAGAAGGTGATTCTCCCGAATGAGACCATGTATGATATGGCAAGACTTCCGGATTTTAGAATGCCAGAAGATAGAGAAGCTGGAAATATTTACATTCAAGAGCGAATGGAGCAATACAATGCTTTCGTAATGAAGTATGTAGAGCTTTGTAAAAATAGGGAAAGAAATGCCGTTCCAGATTTTAATTTTGAAGGTGCAAATGATTACTTGGAAGCACTTTTAAAAATTTCTATGCAGTTTCGTTCCTCGACTGGACTTGCAAGAGATACTGTTCAACAAAAGATCGATAAACTAATCACTAATTTTTCTATTCGCTATCCGCAGTTTGATCTGGATAATTATAAGAATGCGCTCTTCTTCCCCGGGAAAAAAGGCGACGAATTAGCAAGTCTCTACCTGAAAAAATTTCAAGCTATTAACGATGAGAAATACGAAGCAGCATCGATTATTAAACGAAAAATCTTAGACTTAGAGACAACAGTATAATCCGCAAATCGTAGTGGTTGTGTAAAAACATTGCTACAGAGGCACATTATGTTGCGACCCTTAGGAAGCAACATTGAGTTTGTCACAGAGAAATGCAGATTCGTGGCATTTAAACTCAATTACATTCCCTAACAGTCTTGATATAATATTTGAAAATCTTTGTTATTGCACGACACATCAAGCGAATCTTCGTTTAAAAAATCTCCCTTAAATAAAAAAATACTAAATTCTTGTTTACGTATATCCGTATAGTAATATATACTACATATATGTTTATGTAGACCTGCAAAGCAGGATTTAAAACTATGAGCCCTGCATCCATCGGGATGGAAAGTATAAGCTATTGAAGTAGTGAATCAAGAGAAATCCATTCTTCTCTGCGACTCAGTGCCTCGGTGGCAAAATCATCTCGATGGTCAGGGCAACCTTAAAGGAGACTCTATGTTAAAGCTTATCAAAATCAAAGACTTCGCCCTCATTGAATCACTCGAATTGGAATTCGAATCCGGAATGGCTTCTATTACAGGCGAGACGGGCGTTGGAAAATCCCTTATACTAGATGCAATATCGAGCCTAATGGGAAGCAAGTGTAATACAATGAATATCCGCTCCGGGTCGAAGAAATACCAACTAGAAGCAATCTTCGATATTTCTAAAAATTCTAAAGCAATTGATTGGCTCGCAGAAAAAGGAATCGAGTGCGATAGCTCTGAAGTTTACCTGAAGAAAGAACTTTTCACTGATGGAAAATCTCGCATACAGATTGGAGCCTCACTTGCGCCGGCACAATTTCTACGTGAGCTTGGAACACTTCTCGCCGAAGTCCATCGTCAAAACGACCAATTATACTTACTCGAAAAAGCTATGCAGATGGAATATCTTGACACATACGCAGGATTAGCCTCTTTAAAGAAGGAAGTTTCCGAGCGATTTAAAACCTACCAAACTTTAAAAAATCGTATTTCAGAAATTGATAAATCCAGCGAAGAGAAAAACCGCCGCGTTGATCTTTTGAAATACCAAATTACAGAAATCAAAGCTGCGAAGCTTGAGGAAAACGAGGAAGAAGAACTTCTAAAAGACGAGCATCTACTCATTCATGGTGAGAAGGCGATGGAGAATTACAACCTTGTAGCGGAGCTATTAAGCGAAGGAGAAGATAATATCCTGAAGTCGTTCTCACGCATTTTAAATTCTGCTGATAAAATTGAAACTTTTAATAAAGACTTTGCCATTAGCCGCACAGAATTTTATGAAATCTATGATAGACTAAAAGACTTATCACATACAATCATTGACGAGAAAGATGAAATCTTCTTTTCCAGCGACAGACTCGCCGTTGTCCAAAAGCGTTTGGATGAAATCAATAAACTCAAACGCAAATACGGAAAAGACATTTCTGAAATTGTAAAATTTTTACAGAAAGCGGAATTAGAATTAGAAACTTTAGAAATTAGCTCGGAAGAAGTTCAATCTTTGCAGGGTGAATTAAATTCAGTTCGTGACAACTTGACTTCGCTTGCTGTAAAATTATCTCATTTAAGAAGAGAATCAATTTTAAAATTGGAATCAGATCTCCAAAAAGAATTTCAACTACTTGGAATGAAAGATGCAAAGCTACAGATTGTTATGCGCTGGGAGCAAGCAATCGACGGAGAAATCACCGAGTCAGGTCGCAAATACATGATCGGAGAAAATGGACTCGACCAGATTGATTTTTATTTCAGTGCCAATCAAGGCGAGAAGCCCCGACCACTTCGTAAAATTATTTCTGGCGGAGAAATGTCTCGAGTCATGCTTGCCTTAAAAGCAATTCTTGGAAATTCAGGAGAATCTCGACTACTTGTATTCGATGAGATTGACGCGGGGATTGGAGGAGAAGTTGCATACAGAGTAGCGGATAAACTCAAATCCATCTCTACCAAAAACCAAGTCTTACTAATCACCCACTTACAGCAAATAGCCGCCGCCAGTGATTGTCATATCAAAGTAGAAAAAGAAATCGCAAACGGTAGAACCTATACAACTGCTCGAAAAATTTCTAAATCAGAAAGAGCAAACGAACTTGCCAAGATGATTGCAGGCGAGCATATAACAAAGGGCGCTTTAGATCATGCAAAAGAGCTCTTGAAGAAGGCGGTGTAGGAATAGGGTTGTCTCGACTTGTGGTGAGCTTGTCGAATCCATACAATTTTCGCACGTGGTTAACGAGTATCTGCCTTTGGCAGCCTTTTTAATTAAGTGCGAAAATCACACGTTCGACGAGGCTCAGTGCATCGCTCAATGACCAGACTTTATTGTATTTGTTCTATCTTTTAGAATTTTATAATATAAAGTTTACTTTTTATTAGGAATGGTAAAAAAATAGACAACGCTAAAAATATGGTCACTGAGTGAAAATTATTGCATCTTCACACAATAAATTTTGTATGGATTCGACAAGCTCACCACAAGTCGAAGTGCCGACTATATGAAAAAGTTTAACTCAAATTTAATCGAATAAATTTATCCTATGCGAATTATCGCTATTATTCAAGCTGTGATTTATTATGAATATGCGATGGAAGAAATTTTTTCTGAGTTTGGCTTTACTGATTGATTTAGGGTTGCTATTATTTTCTTGTATTTTGATTTACTTACTTCAATTCGATGAAGAATTTAAAAAACCCATTGGGGACAAGGCAACTATAGATTTAATTCTACCAGCATATTATGCAAGTGCATTTATATTTTTCTCAATTGTCATTGCTCTAATTCGCTATTTATTCAAAGATAAAGATTTAGAGAAAAATAAAGATAGAAAAATTGCTAACCGAAACTTAGCAACCTATGGCAGCAGATTCTATGCAGCTCTAATTGACACTGTTTTGTATATGAGCATTTCATTATTAAGTTATAAAATTCAAAGTTGGAATACTTGGAATTTTAGTTTTTTTTATTTACTGGAATTTCTTTATTTCTCGTATGAGTTATTCTTAAGCGCCCGCTACGGTCAAACAGTGGGCAAGATGGTATTAAAAATTAAAATATTTAAAATGGATGGTAGCAATATTGGAATGAGAGAATCATTTCTAAGACTCATTCCAAATTTAATTCCACTGCTTCTAACTTTTGTTTTCTATCTTTATTTTTTCAGTCAATTGAACGATTCGTTTTTCCAGAGTAATAGTTTTAGTGATCTAACAAGTAGGTTTGAAAAACTCAA
Source organism: Leptospiraceae bacterium (assembly GCA_025360185.1). Lineage (GTDB taxonomy): Bacteria > Spirochaetota > Leptospiria > Leptospirales > Leptospiraceae > UBA2033. The sequence continues at coordinate 6,213 of JANYCR010000278.1, forward strand.
TCCATATTCTAAATATATTATTATCCTGACTTATTTTGTCGCAAGCTTAGAGCTAGTTACAATGTTTCTAAATAAAGAAAGACGCGCTGTTCATGATTTAATTGCAGGGACTATTGTTCTTGAGAAAGATCCAAAATCTTAATGTGAATTATACTGATTAGCCTGTGAAGAGAACTTATCTATACTTATCCACAAGACGCTTGGATGAAATTTTTCCATCCAGGTATTCTTGTATATCATCTGCACCTACTTTAACTAATTTATCGTAATAAGCAAAAGAATGATTTAAAAGTATTGCAAGGTAGTAATCATTGGAATGGACATCTTTGTAGAGGATATAATCAAAGCTTTCCTCTTCCAATCTTGAAACATCAATTTGCTTACCTTCGAATTCGAGAACTTCCTTTTTTGGCAAAAAATTAAACCTCTATACCAATCTCATTTTGCATAATCTGTGTTAGCTCCTGGCGTTTACGGATTAACACTGGTTTGCCGTTCGATTGTACTAATACTTCCGCAGTTTCTGGATAAGAGTTGTAATTCTTAGTAGACATACCAGCGCAGTAAGCACCGGTTCCTTCCATTACAATTAAGTCGCCGATATTTGCTTCTAGCATTGTGCGAGTTTCCGGTGCGCCACCTTCTTTTTGTGTAAAGATGTCTCCACTCTCGCAGCAGTGACCGACTACTACGTAATCCTTCATATTAGATGGAGTATCTCCATTAGCCGCTACTGTGACTAATGGATGGCGTGAGCCATAGAGAGAAGGGCGGGTGTTTGAATCCATGCCTGTGTCGAGCTTGATGAATTCAAATCCTTTCGAGCCTGTGTTGACTTTATCCACAACTCGACTGATGATAGATCCACAGAGAGCAATCATATGAGTTCCAGGTTCAATTTCTAATCTTAGTTTGCGTCCATGCTTTTTGTAAAATTCAATAAATAATTCTTTTGCGGGTTGTCCGATTTTTTGTAAGTCGGTAGTTTTTTCATCTAGCATTCGACCGACTTTGAATCCACCACCGAGGTTAACAGTCGTACACTCCGGAAACATTTCTGCATACTCCAGTGTATAACGAGAGACGGCTCTCCAAACTTCAGGATCGCTTCCTGAGCCAATATGCGTATGAACTTTTGTAATTTTTAAATTGTATTTCTCACGGATTTTTTTTACTTCATCCATGTATTCATGCCAGATTCCAAACGAGGAAGTCGCCCCGCCCACATCTGTTTTTTGCGTTGCTCCACTGCCAAGACCTGGATTGATTCGTATCGAAACTTCTTTTCCAGGGAATAACTTACCGTAAGCCTCTAGTTGATGAAGAGAGCAGGCATTGTAAAAAATTCCTTTTTCGATGATGGATTTTAGATTTGGAGAGAGCTCCTGCGAAGTAAGCATGATTTCTTCTGGTTTAAAACCAATCACAAGTGCCCGCTCGACTTCATAAATGGAACTTGCGTCAATATGAATTCCTTTTTTTCTCATAATCTTGAGTATTGTAGAATTTGGATTTGCTTTCATCGCATAACGCGCAGTAAACCCATATTCATTTGGAAACAAAAGCGCAATATCGCAACGCTTTTCTATTTCAGATTGCGAGTATACGTATACGGGAGTTCCAAATTCATTTGCAATACTTCTTACTTCTTCGGGTGATAAAAATTTCAGTTGTTCTAATTCCATACTTCCTAGTTTTTACATAGGCATGTTTTATAAAGTGAAATAATCTTTTAAAAATCAAAAAGTTTAGCGAGCAACGGATTACTTACTAGGTTTAAAAAGTCCTGTGAGTTTTAAAAACCAAAGTGATGTTGCAGGAAAAGTCTGGAAGTAACGCACGATAAACCAGAGAATAAAAGGAAATATTACTTCTCGCTTATTCTTTTTTATCGCATACACAGCCTTAGCCCCTACAACCTCTGGTTCAATCGTTGGAAACATCTTTGCAATTTTTGGATACCAATCTATGCTTGCATCATTTCTATCAAAATAACCAGTATTTACATGACCTGGACAGAGTAGGGATACGCCTATTCCTTTGCTTTCTAATTCTTCGTGTAATGATAAGGACATACCTACCATAGCGTACCGTGCCGCAGTGTATGGAATCATATTGGGTAATGGAAAGTATCCGGCAGGACTTGTGAGGTTTACAATATGACCAGACTTACGAGAGATCATACCTTTTACTACTGCATGAGAAGCAACCATTGCAGAGCCAAAGGGAAGCATTACTGGCTGAACTGCTTCTTCAAAACTTGTAATATCGAGCGGTTTAAATGTTCCGAGTCCTGCATTGTTCACAAGAATATCAATTCTTCCAAACTGAGATTCAATTGCTTTCATTGTTTCAGCTACTCTTTTAAAATCACTAACATCGCATGGGAATACACTCGCTTTGCCACCAGCGTCTCGAATTTCTTTTGCTACTTTGTCGAGTCCATCTTTTCCGCGTGCGATGAGCGCTAGTATGCAGCCTTCTTT
>JANYCR010000280.1 GCA_025360185.1 Leptospiraceae bacterium
GCTTGCTCGAAATGTGCAGGAATACAAAAAACTTCTTATGGAAGCAGATGAGCCCCGGCATGGAGATTTAGATGGACGGGGAACTTTATCTGAAAAGAACCTTGTTAATTTTTGTATTTTCTTTCTAAAGACGAGTATTGATCAAATTGATTATATGTCATCTATCTTACGGCTAAATGAATTTATCCCTCGTTTAGAACGATATACGCAAGAAGAAGTGAATAATAAGAATTTGCCCAAAGGAAGTTTTTATTTACTCAGGGAAGCGTTTTTAATGGGAGATGTCGAGAGAAGTCGCGCCGCAGAGCTAACGGGATATAAAGATAGAATGGCAAGAGAAGTCATCTCCATCTTACTGAAAAAAAAGCTTCTAGTATCTTCGCATCATAAAGATAGGCTGCGACTTAGATTTCCGCTTACAGCAATAGAGCGTTGGTTTCCCGGCTTGTATCCAGAAATGAATCTTGCTGAAAAAATAAAAAACGGATGATAAATATCATAAACTTTTTTTATACATAAGACTTATATTTTTATTGCGGATAAGAATTGTTAAATTCTTTATTAGTAATAACGAGGAATATAAAAAGTATGGGAAAATACAGCGATCTATTCAATGAATCCATTCAAAATCCAGAGCAATTCTGGAAAGAGCAATCAGAAATTATTCATTGGTTTCAAGAGCCTAAAACTATTTTATCAAAAGACAAAGACGATCTTTACAGATGGTTTGAAGGTGGAAAATTGAATACTTCTTACCTTGCACTTGATTATCATATTGAAAAAGGCAAAGGAGATGTAACCGCTCTCATTTATGACTCGCCTGTCACGAAACAAATTAAAAAATATTCTTATTCAGAACTGCGAGATGAGGTTGCGCGGTTTGCGGGAGTTTTAAAACATTTCTCTGTCACAAAGGGGGATACGGTGATTATCTACATGCCGATGATTCCTGAAGCTGTGATTACCATGCTTGCCTGTGCGAGAATTGGTGCTGTGCATTCTGTCGTTTTCGGAGGATTTGCCCCTCATGAATTAGCAGTTCGAATCGATGATTCTAAGCCAAAATTAATTGTGACTGCTTCCTATGGTGTCGAGGTTCATAAAATTATTCCTTATAAACCAATGTTAGATGAAGCGATTCACCAGGCTACGCATAAACCTTCTAATGTGGTTATCTGCCAGAGACCGGATATGGAAGATTTAATGCATACTGGAAGAGATCATTACTGGCAGGATGTAATAGATAATGTAGAGCCGGCAGGCTACGTAGAATTAGACGCTACTGATCCTTTGTATATTCTATATACATCAGGAACAACTGGAAAACCGAAAGGTGTAGTTCGGGATAACGGTGGTCATGCGGTAGCAATGAAGCTGAGTATGGAAGCGGTTTACGATGTTAAGCCAGGCGATGTATTCTGGGCAGCGTCTGATGTAGGCTGGGTGGTAGGGCATTCTTATATCGTATATGCTCCACTTCTATTTGGATGCACAACGGTTCTATATGAAGGCAAACCTGTTAAGACACCAGATGCAGGTGCATTCTGGCGAGTTATCTCAGAGCATAGGGTTAATATACTGTTTACCGCACCAACTGCCTTTAGAGCAATTCGAAAAGAAGATCCGAATGGTGAATTAAAGAATAAATATGATATTAGCTCCTTAAAATATTTATTTCTTGCAGGGGAAAGAACAGATCCGCCTACCTACGATTGGGCGAAGGACTTACTTGAACTTCCCATCATAGACCACTGGTGGCAGACGGAAACCGGTTATGCAATTTGTGCAAACTTAATGGGAGTCGAGCCAGTTGCGGTTAAGGCTGGTTCTGCGACAAAGCCAATGTTTGGTTTTAACGTGAAAATTTTAGACGAAGAAGGAATCGAAGTCAAGAATGGTCAGAAGGGGAATATCGTCATTAAACTCCCACTTCCTCCAGGCTGCCTGCCGACACTCTGGAAAGATGCTGATAATTTTAAAAAGTCTTACTTGAGTCAATACGAAGGCTATTACCTCACTGGTGATGGCGGTTACATTGACGAAGATGGATACCTATTTGTAATGGGTCGCATTGACGATGTGATAAACGTTGCAGGGCACCGTTTGTCTACTGGCGAGATGGAAGAAATTTTAGCTTCGCATCCTGCGGTTGCAGAGTGTGCTGTAATCGGAATCGAGGACGCAATGAAGGGGCAAGTTCCTATTGGCTTTGTCGTTTTAAAAGACGGAGTAGTAAATGAGCCTTTAGAATTAGAAAAGGAGCTAATCCATCTTATCCGAGAGGAGATTGGAGCGATTGCTACCTTCAAAAGTGCCCTCTTAGTAAAACGACTTCCAAAAACTCGCTCCGGTAAAATTCTTCGTAAAACCATGCGTAAAATTGCAGACGGTGAAGAGTATTCGGTTCCTTCCACCATTGATGATCCAACTATTTTAGATGAGATTATTGAATACCTAAGAGCGGCTAAAATCGGTAAGGCGTTTGAGAAATAGAAATGAATCCGATTAAAATTTTCAATGTAGAACAAATCCGTAGGCTTGATGCGTTTACAATTGCGAATGAGCCTATAGCGTCTATCGACCTGATGGAACGTGCTTCCCGCTCTTTCGTAAAATGGTTTACTGCTCATTTTGACTTGGAACACCCAGTTTGTATTTTTGCAGGACTTGGAAATAATGGAGGGGACGGGCTTGCGATTGCGAGATTATTGGCTAATGATAATTATCCAATAGAAGTAAATATAATTTGGTATGCAGAAACTACGACAGAAGATTTTAAAGTGAATTATGAGCTTTTGCCACAAAGAGTAGTTCGAAAAGAGATTCACTCCATTGAGGAAATAAATTCTATTCAGCCAAATACTGCCGATAAAAATACAATTATCATTGACGCGCTTTTGGGATCGGGTTTAAGTCGAAAACCAGAAGGGCTATTAGAAGAAGTAATTCAATACATAAATCAATCTAACTTACGAATCGTTTCAGTTGATATTGCTTCTGGACTTTATGCGGATAGAACTACAGAGCACTCTATTGTGGTTAATCCTGATTTTACGGTAGCATTTCAGATTCCCAAACTTGCTTTTTTATTGCCGGAAAATTCTAGTCGAGTAGGGGATTGGAAGCTTGTAGATATTGGTCTTTCACCTCAATTCATCGCAGAAGAAAAAACAAATAAATATTTGATAGATGGACATTTGATTCAAAGCATTTATAAAAAAAGAAATAAATTTTCTCACAAAGGAAACTTCGGCAGAGCTTTGTTAGTCGCTGGATCTTATGGAAAAATGGGAGCTGCCGTCCTTGCGGCTAATGCTTGTTTGCGTTCAGGGATTGGACTTCTTACAATTCAAGTTCCCAAGTGCGGAGTGGAAATTTTACAGACATCGGTGCATGAAGGCATGGTAATAAGCGGTAAATCAAAAAAATCCATCGAGCCACTCGAATGGGAAAGCTTGCAACCTGACGCGATTGGTATCGGTCCCGGAATTGGAAAAAGTCCAAAGGCACTTGCCTGTCTCGGCAATATTTTGCAAGAAATTAAAAAGCCCGTAGTGATTGATGCAGATGCAATCAATCTTTTAGCCAAGAATCCTGAGTTATTGGATATTATTCCGCCAAATAGCATATTAACCCCACATGTAAAAGAGTTTGAAAGACTAGTAGGTAAGGCAAATAATGATTTTGTCCGTATTGATCAAATACAAAAAATCGCAATAGATAGAAAGCTATATATAATATTAAAAGGTGCTCATACTGCGATTGCGACACCGGAGGGAGATATTTATTTTAATACAACGGGTAATCCTGGTATGGCGACGGGAGGGAGCGGAGATGTGCTTACAGGTATTCTCACTTCGTTGTTAGCACAGAGTTATTTACCATTAGACGCTTGTATTTTGGGAGTATATCTTCACGGATTTGCGGGAGATTTAGCAGTGAAGGAATTAAGCGAAGAAAGTCTGATTGCTTCCGATATTATTAAGTATCTAGGAAAAGCATTTTTGTCCATTTCTAAATCATGACAATTCTTTTAGTATTACAAGTATTTCATATTCTTACGGGAACTCTTTGGCTTTGTAGTTTTTTATTCATGTATTTTATTTTATTTCCTTCCTTTGTAAAACTAAATTCTATAGAGATCATTCCACTCAATAATTTGATAAAAAAAGAAGCATCATTTATACTTGGTATGCTCGGGATAATTTCTATTATTCTCGGAATTATTCGCGGGATTTATTTTAGTGGAATCAATAATTTGGAATCTCTTGCAACACCTTATGGACGAAATTTTATTGCTGCTTTTTTAATTTCTATCCTAATGATTCTTATTGGAAGGCAATATGGAAGTAACCTCATAATTATTCCCTGGAAAGACGAGACTACCAAAAAGAAAATCCTGTTAAAAATTTATTTAGCAGGATTTGTCCTTTTACTTTGTTATGCATTATTACTTCTTTGCATGGTTGCGATGCGGTTTGGAGGGATTTAGTCGCTACAATAATCTTAAATAGCTTAGCTGAACTGACGCCCATCGCCAAACCGAAAAATGATTCGATATTATGGAATTTATGCCAATCGTATCATGGTTCGACACGCTAGCTTGGAAGCTGCTGCTCGCCAGGGCTACCAACCGGATAATTCCGTGTTGTCACAAAGAACTTGGGCACAGGCGATAGAAAATAGTTTCGATGCTAAACCACAAAGCTGTCCTGATTGTACAAAACGAATGCAGCTAACAGTCGTTTATTCCTACTCAGCTAGAAAGACAATGGAAGGATTAAAAGAAACGCATACTTATTTGAATGGTTACTTTCGACCAAAACCCAAAATCCCCTAACCCCTTTACAATGGGCGAAAAAGTCCGCCATAAATAATTTTGAATTATTGTTTTTGAATTTTGAATCCTATTGACATTTTTTAAAGCCAGGTTTTTC
>JANYCR010000294.1 GCA_025360185.1 Leptospiraceae bacterium
GGCAAACGCGTGTTGGTCGTGCAGGGCATCTCTTTACAATTTTTAAGATTCGTTCAATGACGGTCGATGCAGAAAAGTCGGGTGCACAATGGGCATCGGTTTCAGACCCACGTATTACTAAAATTGGAAATTTTATTCGTAAAACTAGAATTGATGAGCTTCCTCAAATCTTTAATATTCTAAAAGGTGAAATGAGTTTTATCGGTCCAAGGCCTGAGCGACCAGAATTTGTTCAAGCGTTATCAGAGAAAATTCCTTTTTTCGAACTACGTCATTTAGTAAAGCCAGGAATATCTGGATGGGCTCAGGTTAATTATCCGTACGGAGCATCTTTTGAAGATTCAAGAGTGAAACTAGAATACGATTTATTTTATATAAAAAATTATTCATTAATTTTGGATGCGAGGATTATCATAAAAACTTTACGTGTAGTATTATTTGGTAAAGGAAGATAATTGCTATTTACCTAGAATTATTCTTAAAATAGGAAAGATTTCCTAATTAAAAACAATGAAAACAATTAAAAAACTTTTACCAATTCTAATATTCTTTCTAGCTGGTCTTGGTACAATAAAAGCTTTTCTTTCTCTGTTCGTAATTTTCTCTATATACTTTTATACAATTAAAAGAGAAGATTATATAGAGCGAAACTTAGTCAATGGTTTAGGCATATCATTAGTAACCGGTTTTATTTTTTTATATTATGTATTCTATCAGCCTCCAGAAATGCCAGGACCTTCTTACCCTCCAATTGATTTCTGGAACTATTGGTTAAAGGGACTACCTATTCTATTTACTTTTCCGCTTATTCTTTCTTATAAAGATCAACTGTTGCAGAGAAATTTTCTTTTCGCAATTGCCAGCGGTATGTTTGCCTATGCCTCTCTTACAACGGCGGCAACTCTCTATTATCTGGATCCTCCTTATTATGGAAAGGCTTACCATTTGATATATAAAGTGCCTTACAATTCTCCGGGAGTCACAATTCTAGCTAGTATATTGCCATTATCCATGCTTTCTTTCTCTAATAGTAAAACTATTCGTTCCACTCCTTATATGATCGGGCTTTTTATATCTCTTTTTATTTCAATTTGTATTTCTATAATGTTTTCTGCGAGGACATTCTTTTTTATTTTACTCATTATTGGAATTATAAAACTTGTTCAATTCTTTTTGGAAAATAAAGAGAAGAAACGCTTTATTAGCCTTACGGTTGGAGTATTTACCTTTATAGGTCTTGTAATTATATCCTTATCTACGATGGATAACCTATATCTTAAAAATATATTCCATAGGATTCAAACAGCAGGCTTTGGTTTTAAGATACTTCATTTTACTGATTATCTAAGCCAAATAGGTATTAGCTTCTTTCAATACCCGAAGGATCATAGTGGTAGCTATTGGTTTCACAATTTTTTCTTCGATGCTCATCGTACTTCAGGACCTTGGATAGCAATTATCCTATACATCTATTTTATATTTACCTTAGGAAAATCCGTATTAGACGCTTATAGGAATACTTCTCTTGCTAGGGAGCTTATGATTTTATACATTTCGTTTATTCCTTATTTATTTTTTAGTATTCCATGGGAATCATCTGAATCACAAATGACTTTGTTCTATATGAGTTTTACGGCAATGATCATAAATAATAATAGAAAATATCTAATGGAAGAGTTTAAATGAGAAAATATTTTTATGAAAAACTGTACAGGTATATAAGTCTTTATTGCCTAGCGGATAATACTATATTGGAAATTAATGCAAGAGTAGATCGCCTGCAAAAATTATTCTCTTCCAATTATCGAGAGAGCTCTACTTTACCCGAGTCAATTGAGGAAGATTATGTTTTGCTCAATGGGTCACTACACTATGAAACAGATATTCAGGATTTTCTAGAAAAACTCAGAGAAAAAGTAAAGCCTAAAACCAGATTGATTTTAATATATTATAGCTCTCTTTGGAAACCGTTTTTTAGCCTAGCTACTTTTCTGCATTTACGCAAAACAACGCCGGAGCAGAATTGGATAGCACATGAAGACATTAATAATTTTCTCTTACTCTCAGGGTTTGAATTAGTCCGCAAAGAGGGAAAAATTTTAATTCCTTATTATATTCCTTTGATTAGTAATTTTATAAATCGTTACATTGCACCTCTTCCAATCTTTAATTTTTTTACAATGATAAATATTGCCATTGCTAAGTCGACAGTGGATAACGAAAATAAACCATTGAAAAAAGCTTCCGTTTCGATAGTCGTTGCTGCGCGAAATGAAGAGGGTAATATTGATAATATCCTAAAGAGAATTCCCAAAATGGGTCCATCTGATGAGCTAATTTTAATTGAGGGAAATTCTACTGATAATACATGGGCAAAAATCCAGGAAGCAGCCAAGAACCATAAAGGATCTTTCTCAATTAAAATTGGTCAGCAGGAGGGAAAAGGAAAAGGAGATGCAGTGCGTAAAGGATTTTCGATGGCAACAAAAGAAATACTTATGATTCTAGATGCAGACCTTACCGTTCCACCAGAGGATTTACCGAAATTTTATAGAGCAATTGTAGATGGCAAGGGCGAGTATATCAATGGTAGCCGCTTGGTTTATCCAATGGAAGAAAAAGCAATGCGTTTTTTTAATATGATCGGTAATAAATTTTTCGCTCTTGCTTTTTCTTTTGTGCTAGGTCAGAGGTTTAAGGATACGTTATGCGGAACAAAGGTCCTTACGCGTGAAAATTATCTTCAGCTCGCGAAGAATCGAACTTATTTTGGAGAGTTTGATCCATTTGGAGATTTCGATCTTATTTTCGGTTCTGCTAGAATGGGACTTAAGATTGTAGAAGTTCCAATTAGTTATCGGGAACGGACTTATGGTGAAACGAATATTTCAAGATGGCGGCACGGCGTAATTCTTTTGACCATGTTAATATTTGCTGCAAGGAAAATTAAGTTTATTTAGTATGTTAGAATTTTTAAAATACACAAAGACAAAATTAAAGATAGCGGGTTATCTATATAAGGCGCTAAAACTTTTAGGGTTTAATGATATACAGAAAATTAAACGCCATGGAATTCATTTTGAAGTAGATTTGCGGGAAGGAATAGATTTATCTCTTTTTCTCTTTGGATCTTTTCAGAATCATGTTTGGAATAATAAATCATTTAAACTCGCGGATAATCCTATTTTATTCGATGTTGGTGCTAACGTAGGTTCGATTTCCTTTTTTCTCGCCAAAACTTTTAAGGATTCCAAAGTGTATGCGTTTGAGCCAACTCATTTTGCGTATATGAAATTTCTAAGGAATTTAGATTTAAATCCTGATTTAAAGCCTAGAATTTTTCCAATCCAGACATTTATTTCTGCGGATTCAGGGAAGTCAGAGAGAGTTGCTGCCTATTCCAGTTGGCGAATAGATGGAGCTAAGATGGAGCATCCAATCCATGGGGGAATAGAGCAGTTAGCCGCGGAAAAGAAAATAAGCCTTGATCAATTTATTATAGAGCAAAAAATTTCCAGGGTTGACTTTATTAAGATAGATGTGGACGGATTTGAGCTGGATGTATTGGGTGGTGCAAAAAAAATTCTAAAGGATTTTAGACCGATAGTAATTTTTGAGTTTATGGGTCATACCACTGATGATGTGGAAAAAGAAATTCAGAAATACCTTAACCTTTTTACTGATTTGAAGTATAGGCTTTATAATTCCCAGAACAAAGAAGAAATTGAATTAAGTAAAATTCATAGTCAGGTTCCAAGATACGGTGGCATTGATATTCTTTGCATCCCTTACCAATGAGATTCATTTTTAATTTATTTAATTCCCTTTATAAGAAAGATATACTTTCTATTTATATCCCATTATACAATTTATATAAATTTCTATCTGATTATAAAGATATTCAGGAATTTAAAAAAAAAATTGCAATCGGTCAGACTGTTATAGACGGAGGGGCTAATATCGGTTTCTACACAAGATTATTTTCTAAGCTTACAGGAGATAGTGGAAGAGTAATTGCGTTTGAGCCAGACGAAAAAAATTTTAGTATCCTGAAAAATAGAACTTCTCATCTAAAAAATGTAATAATCGTTAAAGCAGCCTTAGCCGACAAATCGGGAAGCCTCGACTTTTTTTTATCAGAAGAATTAAATGTAGATCATCAAGCTTATGATTCAGGCGAGGGGCGAAAAAAGATTACAGTGAAAGCATATTCTCTAGATGATTATGTAAAAGAATTTAAACTTGCTAAGGTAGATTTTATTAAGACAGACTTACAAGGATTTGACCCTATTGCAATTCGTGGAATGAAAAATACAATTGCGAATAACAGCGATTTGGTTATGCACTGTGAATTCTGGCCTTTTGGAATGCTAAAGGCAGGGATTGATCCTGAAAAATGGTTAAATGAATTAAAAAATTCATCTCTAATAACTACTTTTCTTTATAAGGAAAATAAAGATGAAAAGTATTATACATCAATTTGGTTAAAGAAAAGTAAATAGCAATTTGCTGGTTAAAAAAATATTAAATATGAAAAACTTTTACACAAAAAAAAATATTTCAACAGTCTTATATATATTTTTATGTATTTGTATATTTTTTATTTTTCTAAGCCAATACAAGTTTCAGGCTGATCGTTTTTTTTGGTTAGATGAAGCATTGACTTTTAAAATAGGTATCACTGGTGGAATTTTAGATACTATTAAGACAGGTGCGGATATTACGTATCAGCCGCCTTTCTTTTATTTAATAGGGAAGGCTGCCTCTATATTTACTCATGATCCTAAGTATCTACGGCTAATATCCTTTATGCCGTGGATTTTAACCTGTGCGATATTTGCTTATTACATACGACGGAACATTGCTTTACTTTTTCTCTTATTTTTATTTCTATTTATAAGCTCTTTCACAAATTACATTTTAGCTGAATTTAGACCTTATGCATGGAGTGGATTTTTTTTTGTTTCTATTATTCTTTTATTGAGTGCTGAGACTAATGGAAAAAATTTCTGGGTTTACTTATCAATTCTTTTATTCCTATTTGCATCGACTTTATCGTTAAATATTCCCGTTGGAGTTTTATTAATCGGGTTTTGTGTTCTTATTTTATTTTTGGAAACATGGTCAAAAAAATTATTTTCAATAAAGGCGTTTTTGCCATTAGTCGCTTCGGCGGTTGGAATTTTATTCTGGATAGTTTATCTTTACCAGGGAAATAGTAAGCCCTTTGACTGGCAATTGTATAGAACACACCTGGTTCAGAATTTTCAAATGCTACGTACGGAAATTTTTTTAAATTCAAATATTCTTTTTTATCTATCTCTATTCAACTTTGCACTCATCGTGGGCTTTGCTAAAAAATGGAAAAATAAATTGCTCTCTATTTTACTCGCAGGCTTATTTTTTTTGCAAATAATTTTGCCAACTTTTGTTTTATATAACAGAATATCATGGTTTGCCCCTAG